>CAMDPZ010000033.1 GCA_945905765.1 Nitrospira lenta | reverse complement strand
CTTAATGGCGGAAATGTCTCATCGCCGTCATAATCATCGCCAGTCCCTGCTCGTCTGCGGCTTTGATAATTTCGGCATCGCGAATCGAACCGCCCGGCTGAATGACCGCCGTAATCCCCGCTTGGGCCGCCGCATCCAGTCCGTCCCGGAACGGAAAGAACGCGTCCGAGGCCATCACGCAGGCCTTGACCGGCATCTGGGCCTTCATCACCGCCAGCTTCACCGAATCGACCCGGCTCATCTGGCCTGCGCCGATTCCCACCGTCTGCCCCGGCTTCGCATAGATGATCGCGTTCGACTTCACATGTTTGCAGACCTTCCAGGCAAACGCGCAGGCCGCATATTCTTCGTCCGTCGGTTTGCGCTGAGTCGGCACTTGCAACGTTTTCAGATCGGCCAGCATGCCGAGGTCCCGGTCCTGCACGATCAAGCCACCGACCAGTTTCTTGAGGTCGAACCCCTCTTGCTTCACCTTCGTGAGCGGCCCGACATCCAGCAGACGCAAATCTTTCTTCCGCTTCAATTCTGCCAGCGCATCCTCGGCAAATCCCGGCGCCACGACCACTTCCACAAAGGTGGAGGTGATTTCCTTCGCGGCAGCCAGATCTACGGAACGATTGAAGGCAATCACGCCGCCAAAGGCCGAGACCGGATCGGTCTCCCGCGCCTTCACATAGGCCTCGACCGGCGTCGCGCCCAGTGCCACGCCGCAGGGATTGTTGTGTTTGATGATGGCCACGGCGATTTCGTCGTACTCTTTCGCCAGCTCCAGCGCAGAATTGGCATCGAGGAAATTGTTGTACGACATCGCCTTGCCGTGCAGGATCTTCCCGCGGGAGACCGAGGGCTCGGCCGAATGGAGCTCCCGATAGAAGGCCCCCTGCTGATGCGGGTTCTCTCCATACCGGAGAATCTCCGCCCGCTCGAACTGCAAGGACAATATTTGCGGAAACTTCGTCTCGCCCTGCACCTGCTTTTCCAGATAGCCGGCGATCAAACTGTCATAGCGCGCCGTATGCTGAAACACCTTCATCGCCAGTTCGCGCCGCAACGCATGCGATGCCGTGCCGGCCTTCGCCGCCTCCAGTACCCGCTGATAATCGGCCGGGTCCACCACGACCAGGACATCGTCGTGATTTTTGGCGGCAGAACGCAGCATCGAGGGCCCGCCGATATCGATATTTTCGATGGCCTCTTCAAAGGGGCAGTTGGGCTTTGCGATCGTCGCCTCGAAGGGATAGAGGTTGACCACGACCACGTCGATCGGGCCGATGCCATGCTGTTCCATCTGCGCGACATGGGCCGGCACCGAACGCCGTCCCAGTAAGCCGCCATGGATCTTGGGATGCAGGGTTTTGACGCGGCCATCGAGGATTTCCGGCGAGCCGGTATAGGCCGCCACGTCGGTCACCTTCACGCCGGCTTCGCGCAACGCTTTGGCGGTTCCCCCGGTCGACAGGATCTCGGCGCCGAGCGCCTCAAGCCCTTTGGCCATCTCCACCACACCGGTCTTATCTGACACGCTGATTAACGCCCGCTTGATGCCGGCCATAAGTCACTCCTTGGAAGACAATCGATTGATAGTACGTGAGTCGGAAGGTGCGGCGAAGAATAACAAATGACTCCTCTCCTTACAAGAGGAATGGAGCGCCCAGGCATCGAGCTGCAATCTATCCATCAGCTCAAATCCGACAGCCAACCCACGGTACCGCAGGCCATAAATCCTGCCTGGCGTGACTTTACTCAGTATGATAGGTTCACGACGCCTACCGATTATTTTCACCCGAGACGTCCTTGATGATGCGTGCAGCGATTCTTGCAGCGGGAGTTGTGGCACTCGGCCTCCTTGCCGTCCTCTGCTTCCCGCGCCATCTTCCGTCACAAGCTACATCGGCCTCCCTAACCCAGGCCACCTTTCATGCGCGGTTCGAGCAGGGCATCCTGACCCTCCGAGGCTCACTCCCCACTGAGTCCGGCAAAGCCGCCATTCTGCGCCAGGCCCAACAGCTATACGGCTCTACCGCTGGCCACCTGATCGACCAGCTGACGGTGGACCCTGACTTGAAACCGGCAGCCTGGGCCGAGCAGATCCCTGCGATCCTTCCCGTCTTAGGCCAGATGACCGAGCGAGGCTCCATCATCATCGACGGGCGATCGATCGTGCTGAGCGGCCGCGTCGATAACGATCAGGTCAAAGCCTCTGTCCTGCGCGACATTGACCCGCTTGTGCAAGCGGGACTCAATCTTGAAGATTACATTCTGACGGCTCCGCATCAGGCCGCCACAGTCCCGCTCCAAAAGAAATTGACGGACCTGCTCTCGCACGCCTCCATCGAGTTTGACTCGAACACCGCCACGCTGACGCCGCGAGGCCGCGCCACACTCGACCGGTTGACCGCACTGCTACAAGAGGCCCCCCAGACTGCCATCGAGATCGGCGGCCATACGGACAAATACGGCGCCCCCGGCTACAACCTTGAACTCAGCCGCCGCCGGGCCGAAACCGTGCGACGCTACTTCCTCAATCACAGCCTGACCCATCAATTCACCACCGTCGGCTATGGCGCGTCACGGCCCCTGTCGTCCGCGCAAACGAAAGCCGGCTTTCAACATAACCGCCGCATTGAATTACGCGTGAAAGGACCAAGCCCTCTATGACCATGCTCATCGGACAGATGTTGGGCTGCCTGCTCGTCGCAGCGGGAATCGGCGGAGCGGTTGGATGGCTCCTGCGGCATTTCTCCTCCGGCTCGCGCCAATCACAAGGCACAGGCGGCAACTCCTCCCTGCGCCTCAACAGTCAGGCATTGGAGAAGCTCCAGCAAGAACTGAACATCAAGGTCTCTGAGACACAAACCCTCGAAGATAAGATGGTCGCATCGGACGCGCTGCGCCAATCCATCGAACAAGAACTCGCCGCCCAGCATGAGCAAGTTCGAACTCTGAGAGAAGAATTGGCTGCGACGAAGCAGCAGGTCCGGGAGCACGAAGCCGCGCGCGATGCCTGGATCGATACCTATGCCCAGGCCGTCCAGCGCGCGACAGACGAAGCGGCCAGATCGCAGAACCTACGTACCCAGGTCGATGGGCTCCAAGACAGGCTGACCCTTCAGGAGAAGGGGCTGAAAGACAAAGACCAGCAGCTTGCGGAGCAAACCACGAGGACCGGCGAAAAAGAGGCAGAGATCGATCGCCTCCGAAAGCGACTGATCGAAGTCCAGGCCGCGCTCAAGATTCGGGCAGAGGGCGGCAGCGCGCCACGCCCAATCCAACCGACCGGCAATCAGCTCAGCCTGCAAATCGGCCAGCCCCATCCGTCAACAGCGCCACCGAGAGAGGGCCTCGCGAACTGACGTGCGCCGCGATGCGCAGAGGATACAGAGCTTGCTAACTCTCCGGATCGTCTCAGGCCAGTCATGATGGAAAATGTGGCAACACTTTGACCCACGCGACCACTAGCGACAACTGACCTCGATTGACTTCACTTCTCGTCGCTGACTAGAATCTTTAAAAGGACTTTCTCCCTTGGCATCGCAATTCGTTCACCTCCATCTCCATACCCAGTTCAGTCTCCTGGACGGCGCGAATCAAATCGAGCCGCTCGTCCAGCAGATCAAATCGTTCAATCAGCCGGCCGTGGCCATGACCGACCATGGCAACATGTTCGGAGCCATCGAGTTCTACCGCAAGGCCAAAGAAGCCGGCATCAAACCTATCATCGGCTGCGAAGCCTATATGGCGCCAGGCAGCCGCTTGGCCGCCAAAGACAGCGGCCTCGCGCACAACGACTATTATCACCTCATCCTCCTGGCTCGAAACCTGACCGGCTATCAGAATCTGATCAAGCTAGTCAGTAAGGCATACCTTGAAGGATTCTATTATAAGCCACGGATGGACAAGGAAATTCTGAAAGAACACCATGAGGGGCTCATTGCCCTCTCCGGCTGCTTGAGCGGCGAGATTCCCTACCTCATCGGCCAGAAAGACATGGATGGCGCCATGGCCGTGGCAGGAGAATTTCAGGAAATCTTCGGGAAGGAACATTTCTACCTGGAGGTGCAGGCCAACGGGTTGGACCATCAACGAGTCGCCAATAGCGGCCTACTTGAAATGTCCAAGAAGATGGGCATCCCCCTGGTCGGCACCAACGATTGCCATTACCTCAAGAAGGAAGACTTCCGCCCGCACGAGCTGATGCTCTGCTTACAGACAGGCAAGACCATCAGCGACCCGAATCGGATGAAGTTCGATACGGATCAGCTCTATGTGAAATCGACCGACGAAGTGACGGCCGCTTTCATTGAGTTCCCCGAGGCCGTCAACAATACCTGCCGGATTGCGGACAACTGCGATCTCCAACTGACCCTGAACAAAACCTATCTCCCGCAATATAAAGTCCCCGAACCCTTCACGAGGGAAACCTATCTGGAAAGTTTGGCGCTGGCGGGGCTGGCGGCCCGACTCAAAGAACGGCCCAGCCAGATTCTCCCGGCCGCCTATGAGCTGCGCCTGCGCGAAGAGCTGACGATCATCTGCTCGATGGGCTTCGCCGGCTACTTTCTCATCGTGTGGGACATCATCAAGTTTGCCCGCTCGCGCAACATTCCGGTCGGGCCCGGCCGAGGCTCCGCCGCCGGCAGTCTCGTCGCCTATGCGCTACGGATCACGGACCTCGACCCCCTCGTCTACACGCTCCTGTTCGAGCGGTTCTTGAATCCGGAACGTGTGTCCCTCCCCGACATCGACATGGACTTCTGCATGGATCGCCGGGGCGAGGTCATCAACTATGTGGTCGAGAAGTACGGCAAGGACCATGTGGCCCAGATCATTACGTTCGGGACGCTCGGGGCGAAAGCCGCGATCCGCGACGTGGGCCGCGTGTTGGAAATCCCCTATGCCGAAGTCGACCGCGTGGCCAAGCTCGTCCCCAATCAGCTCAACATCACGCTTCAACAGGCGCTCGACCAAGAACCCAAACTGCAAGAGCTCGTCGATACCGATGCGCGCGTCAAAGAGCTGATGGGCATCGCCCGCTCCCTCGAAGGCCTGGCCCGCCATGCCTCGACCCACGCCGCCGGCGTCGTGATTTCCGAAGGGCCGCTCACGGACCATGTCCCCCTCTACAAAGGCTCCAACGACGAAGTCGTCACCCAATATTCGATGGGCGACGTCGAAAAGATCGGGCTCGTCAAATTCGACTTCCTGGGCCTCAAAACCCTCACGATGATCAAACGGGCCGAAGACCTGATCAATGCGGGGCGCCCCAACGATCCCCCGCTCGTCATGGAACAGGTGCCTTTCGACGACCCCAAGACCTTTGCCCTTCTCACCTCAGGCAAGACGATCGGCCTCTTCCAGCTGGAAAGCTCCGGCATGCGCGACCTCCTGACCGGCCTGAAACCGGACCGGTTCGAGGACATCATCGCCATCATCGCGCTCTACCGCCCTGGCCCGATGGATCTGATTCCGGACTTCATCAAACGAAAACAGGGCAAGATCCCCATCGCCTACGAAACGCCTGAGCTCGAACCGATCCTGAAGGACACCTACGGGGTCATCGTCTATCAGGAACAGGTGATGGCGATCGCCAACAAGGTGGCGGGCTTCTCGCTCGGCCAAGCCGACATTCTCCGGCGCGCGATGGGTAAAAAGAAGCCGGAGGAGATGGAGAAGTTGCGCGCGCAATTCCTGGAGGGCGCCAAAGCCAAGAAGATTCCCGAGAAGAAGGCGGAAAAACTTTACGAGCTGATCCAGAAATTCGCCGGCTACGGATTTAATAAGTCGCATGCGGCGGCCTATGCCGTCGTCTGCTACCAGACCGGTTACTTAAAGGCGCATTACCCGACGGAGTTCATGGCCGCCCTGATGACCACCGACATGGGCAACGCCGACAAGATCGTCGGCTACTTCTCGGAATGCCGCGACCTCAACATCAAGGTCCTGCCTCCGGACGTCAACGAAAGTCACAAAAACTTTACCGTGGTGGACAAGGCGATCCGGTTCGGTCTGGCGGCCATCAAGAATGTCGGCGAAGGCGCGGTCGAATCGATCATCGAGATCCGGAACAACACCGGCCCCTTCAAATCCTTCTTTGAGTTTTGCCGCCGCGTCGACCTCCACAAGGTCAACAAGCGCATGCTCGAAGGGCTGATCAAGACCGGCGCCTTCGACTCGACCGGGGCGAAACGATCGCAACTGGCTGCGGTCTTGGAGCAGGCCGTCGAAGAGGGGGCCGCCGCGCAACGTGAACGGGATATGGGCCAGACCAATATTTTCGGCGACGAGCTGGGAGGACCAGAGACCACTCAACAGTTCGCCGCGCCGGCCCTACCCAACATTCCGGAATGGGATCAAAACGAACGGCTGAAACATGAACGGGAACTGACCGGATTTTATATCTCCTCCCATCCGCTCGCCCGCTATGAAGCCACCATGAAAGCCCTCTCCACTGCCACGACCATCAGCCTGCCTGAATCGTCGGACGGGCGAGAGGTCAAACTCTGCGGCATCATTACGACGGTCAAAAGCATGCTGACGAAAAAAGGCGACAAGATGGCCTACATCACCCTGGAAGACCTCCTAGGCGTGGTGGAGATCGTCGTCTTTCCGGATCTCTACAAAAACGCCGCCGACCTCGTTGTGCCTGAGCGCCTCGTGCGCGTGACTGGCACGGTGGACCGGGGCGACAAAGGCACGAAGATTCGAGGAAGCAAAATCGAGCCGCTCGCCGAAGTGCAAGCGCAGATGATCAAACGCGTCCACATTCGGCTGCCGGCCCACCTCGACATGACGGAACAGTTATCGCGCCTCCGCGAGGTCTTTCGGCGGCACCCGGGACAGACGACCATTTCCCTCACGTTGAGCATGGATGCATCGCAGGAAGCCGTGACGGCTCCCCTCCCGAATCTCACGGTCACCCCTAGTGAACGTTTCGTGGCAGACGTTGAAGAAATACTAGGCAAAGGGGCCATTTTTCTGCTATCGTAAGGCCTCATCCTAGGGAAGGGGCTGGGCCCCCTCCACACCAATCCATATAGCCTCACCAGCCCTATGCGCGATTACCTCGAGTTTGAAAAGCCGATCCGCGAGATCGAAGAAAAGATCGAAAAGCTCTCGGCCGCCCCTACTGGCAAATCGAATCCTCAGGATGAAATCCGCAAGCTGCGGACCAAGCTCGCCCAGGTCGAACAGGAGCTCTACAACAACCTGACTCCCTGGCAGCGCACGCAGCTCGCCCGCCATCCCCAACGGCCCAGCACCCTCGATTACATCAGCGCCCTCTTTAGAGACTTCCTTGAGCTGCATGGCGACCGCTCATTCGGCGACGACCGTGCCATCGTCGGAGGCTTCGCTCGATTCAACGACCGGTCGATCATGGTCATCGGCCATCAAAAAGGGAAAACCCTCAAAGAACGGATGCAGCGGAATTTCGGGATGCCGAATCCGGAAGGCTACAGAAAAGCCCTGCGTCTCATGCGCATGGCGGAGAAGTTCGGACGCCCGGTCGTGACCTTTATCGACACGCCAGGCGCCTACCCCGGCATCGGCGCGGAAGAACGGGGCCAGGCCGAAGCCATCGCCCGCAATCTTTTTGTGATGTCCCGGCTGGCCGTGCCGATCGTGTCTATCGTCATCGGCGAAGGAGGCAGCGGCGGAGCCCTCGCCTTGGGCGTGTCCGACCGGGTCCTCATGCTGGAGCACGGGGTCTATTCGGTGATTTCTCCGGAAGGCTGCGCCGCCATCCTGTGGGATGACCCGGCCAAAGTGCCCGATGCAGCCGCCGCGCTCAAGATGACGGCCAAAGATCTGGTCGATCTCCGTATCGTCGATGAAGTGATTCCGGAACCGCTCGGCGGCGCCCATCGTGATTCCCAAGCCATCACCGAGCGCGTCGCCAAATCCCTCACCAACCAACTCGCCCAACTCACCGACCTCTCCGTCCCTGATCTACTGACGCAGCGGGACCAGAAATATCGCTCCATCGGATCCGTCAGCGGCCTCGTTACAACGCCCCAATAAACCAAACGAGACAGGCACAGTCTGAAGGCTGAAGGTCGAAGTTTCAAACACTTCAGTCTTCTGTCTTCAGTCTTGAGACCGCCTCGCTCGTCCCCTTCTTATTAAGCCAGGCAGCAGCCCCGGCGCCAGCCGCCTTCCCTGTGGCAAAACAGGCGGTCAAGAGATAGCCTCCCGTCGGCGCTTCCCAATCCAACATTTCTCCGGCGCAAAACAGACCTGGCAACGAACGGATCATCAGCCGTTTATCCAACGCATCGAACGGCACGCCTCCTGCCGTGCTGATCGCTTCCGCCAGCGGACGGGCGGCAACAAGCCGCAGCGGCAAGGATTTAATCGCCGCAGCCAGGCGAGCCGGATCCGCGAAGTCCTCTTTCGAGACCACTTCACGCAACAGCCCCGCCTTCACCCCTTCGATATGGGCCTGCCGCTGCAGATGCGTGGCCATGGTGCGTTTACCTCGCGGCCTCGCTAAGTCATGGGCCAAACGCGGCACATCGCGGTCAGGCGCCAGATCGAGGCGCAGCGTGGCCTCGCCCTTCGCCAGGATCTCGTCGCGCAAAGAGGCAGAGACCGCGTAAATCACGCCGCCCTCCACCCCGGTCTCCGTGATGACGAACTCGCCGGGATGCCAGGATTCAGCGCCG
The DNA here is from genome assembly GCA_945905765.1 of Nitrospira lenta. Taxonomy (GTDB): domain Bacteria; phylum Nitrospirota; class Nitrospiria; order Nitrospirales; family Nitrospiraceae; genus Palsa-1315. The sequence goes on along the minus strand of CAMDPZ010000033.1, from coordinate 15,368 downwards.
GCCTGGCTTCGCATAATAATCGCCACCGATTTGACCGGATGGCCGGCGAACTTCGTCCGGAAATGCTCGCTCCAGCCCACGTCAAAGCCGCAATTCGCCGGCTGCAACGGCGCAATCCGAAGCCCGCGCCCCGCCAACAGGGGCACCCAGGACGCATCAGACCCGAGCTTCGGCCAGCTCCCTCCTCCGAGCGCCAACACCGCGGCATCGGCCTGGACAGAGCTGCGCCCCTCCGCTGTGGTAAAACAGAGAGCCCCCTGCTCGTCCCAGCCTGACCAACGGTGGCGCATGTGGAACCGCACACCGGCCTGGCGCAACCGGCGGATCCAGGCGCGCAATAAAGGCGCAGCCTTGAGATCCTTGGGGAACACGCGCCCGGAAGAACCTTCAAATGTTTTGATGCCGAGTCCAGCAGCCCAGGCCCGGAGCTCCGCAGGCCCGAACGACGCGAGCAACGGCTCGAGCTGCGCGCGGCGAGTGCCATAGCGGGCCAGAAATTTCTCAGCCGGTTCCGCATGCGTCAGGTTCAGACCACCCTTCCCTGCCAGGAGAAACTTGCGCCCGACCGATGCCATCGCATCATAGAGATCGACCTCAACGCCTGCGGCGCATGCCGCCTCCGCAGCCATCAGTCCAGCCGGACCACCACCGATAATTGCAATCTTCATAGAGGTTCCAATGATTGTGTCTCGTGAGACGAGCAAGAATGCAGAGCCTGGTGACCCTACACGCAGCAACCGAAGCGGGTCAAGCAAGCTCCTCTAGACATAAAATGCTTCCGTGTCATCGCCCTGGACAGGGTATACTGGAACCATGCTGGAACAAGAGCCCCCACAGGTTGTCGAGCTTCGAGTCAGCTCCCGCTATATCACCGAGCATCCGTGGGTAGTGCAGGCCATCGGAGGATTCCTCTCAGCCTACTTCATGGAACATCCGGGGTTTCGCGTGCAACGGCACATCGATGAGGTGGAGTCCGGCTTCCACCTCTGGATCTGCGAAGTCCCTCCCAGCCTGAAAGTGCTCAGACTCCTGAAACGGCTCAAGGAAGATATCCCGCCCTGCCAGGCCCAGCAGATGGCTACCGATCTACCGACGCCACCCTGCTATCTCATCGACTGCCCTGAGTAAGTAACGCCATCCCACCCTCACGCCCCTAATAGAGACTGAATAAACACGGACTTCCGTCGAGTAGCGTGTCCGCATAAAGAATGGTATAAATTCTCATGCAACGAAAACTACTTCTTGGAGCAATAACCCTCTCGCTGACAATCGGCCTGGGCGCCTTCTCTGCTGCGTCAACGTTGGGCGGCAGCGCCTCACACCTCCCCAGACCAGACCATATCGTGATCGTGATTGAAGAGAATCACTCCTATAGCCAGATTATCGATTCGCCCGATGCGCCCTATATCAACAGCCTGGCAGCTCAGGGCGCGGTCTTCACCCAGTCCTTTGGCGTGACCTACCCCAGTAAACCGAACTATCTCGCGCTGTTTTCCGGATCGACCCAAGGCATCACCGATAACTCCTGCCCCCATACCATGGCGACGCCCAATCTTGGCCATGCGTTGCTACAAGCAGGGCTGACATTCGCCGGTTATTCGGAAGACCTCCCCTCGGTCGGCTCCCTCATCTGCATCGCCGGGGACTATGCGCGCAAACATAATCCCTGGGTGAATTGGCAGGACAGCCAGGCCCAGGGGCTCCCGGCGACGGCCAACCAACCCATGACCGCCTTCCCAACGGATTTCAGCAGGCTCCCGACCGTCAGCATGATCGTGCCAAACCAGGTCAACGACATGCACCACGGGAAGGACCCTGAAACGATTCAGCGAGGCGATCAATGGCTGAAGGACCATCTGGAGGCCTATGTCCAGTGGGCGCAACAACACAACAGCCTGCTCATCGTGACCTGGGACGAGGACAACAAGAAAGAGCATAACCGGATCGCCACGCTCTTCATCGGCCCCATGGTGCAGGCTGGACACTACGACCAGCGGATCAATCACTACAACGTCTTGCGGACGATCGAAGACCTCTACGGGCTCCCCCATTCCGGCGCGAGCGCCGAAGCCGCTCCCATCACCACAATCTGGAAGACCCCGCTCCATCCGTAACCGTTCGCTACCGGCTCCGGCCCATCGCAACCCCCCGTTTAGCGCTGGATAGAGTAGAGCAATCCCGATATACTCCAGCTCATCGCCACAGAAGGCAGCCTGGCTGCATCATTCAGAGGTCGCATGCCGCTTCCCGCTCCTGAGCTTCAGCCGCAAACCGCCCGATCAGCACGGACCTTCTCACGCAAAATCAAAGCCGGATTTTGGCTGGCGGGCGCCATTCTGCTATTGCTCGGACTCGCCTCCTACCAGAGCATACGAGAATTCGAAGAAACGGTGGATTGGGTTTCCCATTCGCAGGACGTCCTGGGACGGCTCCAGGCCGTGCTATCCGATGTACAGGATATCGAAATCGGGCTGCGCGGCTACGTCATAACCGGAAAGGAGCATTTCCTCGACCCCTACAAAAATGGTTTGAACGTGCTCAGTCGCGATAGAGCCGACCTGTCAGCCATCGTGCAAATAAGCCCTCACGACCGGCCGGAACAGCCGCGCGATCTCGAAACGCTGAACGGGTTGATCGACAAGAAACTGGCGCTCTTAACGACCATGCTCGCCTTGCGCACAAGCGCAACCTACCAGTCTGCGCGCATGGAATCGCACATGACCGACAGCAAAGAACTCATGGACGCGATCCGGACCGTCATCGGCAATATGCAGGCGCAGGAAAAAGCGCGCTTGACCGTGCGCGACCGCCTGGCCGACGAAAAAGGCGCGCGCGCCATTCTCTACTTCATCGTCGGCCTCATGATGGAAATCGTGATCCTGCTCTGGATCGCCTGGCAGATCCGCCAGGAAATTTTGCAACGCCAACAGGCGCAAGAGATCCTCTCTCAGGCGCACGACGAACTGGAGCTGCGCATTCAGGGGCGGACCACCGCCTTGCTCGATTCCAATGAACGGCTGCGTGAGCTCTCACACCGTTTGATGAACGTGCAGGAAACGGAACGCCGGCAGATCGCCCACGACCTGCACGATGAAATCGGGCAGTCGCTGACCGCGATGAAGTTGGGATTGCGCGAGGCGAATACTGCGCTGACATCCGGCCCGACCGCGTCCCTGCTGACCGACAGCCTGACGATCCTGGATCAAGTCATCCAACAAGTCAGAAATCTCGCCTTGGATCTGCGCCCCTCGTTGCTCGACGAATTGGGATTGGTCCCAGCGCTCAAGTGGTATATCAAGCGCCAGGGGGAGCGAGCCGGCTGGGAAACGGAATATGCCGCGCAGCTCGACGAGAACCACCTGCCGCCAGGCGTGGAAATCGCCTGTTTTCGCATCGTGCAAGAAGCCCTCACGAATGTCGCGCGGCATGCCGAGGCCACCCATGTGCAAGTGACCGTGACAAAGCAGGACAATCAGCTGCTGCTCGTCATCGAGGACAACGGCCAAGGCTTCAACGTCGAGCGGGCCAAGACTCGTGCCAGGACCGGCCTCAGCATCGGGTTACTGGGCATGGAAGAGCGAGCCAGACTGGTCGGGGGTGAACTGACGGTCACCTCCTCTCCAAAGACCGGCACGAAACTCACGGCGAGCCTGCCTCTCGCCAGGCTCAATCCGCAACTGGCAACAACAGAAGAGAGGATACCCTAATGCCGATTCGCGTCTTGCTCGCAGACGACCATGCGCTGGTCCGCCAAGGCATCCGGTCTCTCCTGGAGAAACTCGACGATATCGAAGTCGTCGGAGAAGTCAGCGATGGACGTCAAGCGCTGGAGCTCTCGAAAACCACCCACCCCGACATTGCCTTCATGGACATTACGATGCCGGGACTGAACGGCCTCGAAGCGGTCACCCGCATGAAAAAAGAATGTCCGAGCACCCGTGTCGTCATGTTGTCGATGCATGCGGGCGAAGAATATTTTCAGCAAGCGCTGGATTCCGGGGCAGCCGGATATCTGCTCAAAGACGCGGATCGGATGGAGCTGGAGCTTGCGATCAGAACCGTGATGCGAGGAGACACCTACCTCACCCCGACCGTGGCGAAGTACGCGGTCGAGGCCTATCGACAGAGAAAGGACGGCGACCAGGGCCCGCTTGCCAGTCTCAGCTCCCGGCAGAAGGAAATCCTTCAATTGATTGCCGAAGGCTATGCCAACAAAGAAATCGCGCAGCGGTTGGAATTGAGTCCTCGCACCGTGGAAACCCACCGGGCAGAACTCATGGAACGGCTAAACATCCGCGACGTGCCAGGCCTCGTTAAAATTGCGCTTCGCGCCGGGCTCATCAAGCCAAGCCAGTAAAATCAAACATTTACGATTGCCACCATTGCCATCCGTAGTATTCGCCCCTATTACCAGTAATATCTCCCACCCCCTCCCGTACTTCCTCAATCGGCACATTAACTGCCAAGTGCTAGGATCACCAAACCATAATTGCCTAGATCAACCCAACGGGCCATGAACAAAGGGGTCCCAGTGATTCACAATCAATCTCAGATCCAGGTCGCAGCACGACGCCTTCCCCAGACCACACCGACGGAGGTCTACTGCGACTTTGACGGTACCATCACCACCCTCGATGCCACCGATGCCGTGCTGGAAGCCTTCGCGCTCCCGGCTTGGCGGGATTGGGAAGCCCGCTGGGTGAGCGGCGAAATCACGAGCCAGGAATGTCTCGCGCGCCAAATCGAACTGATCCAGGCGGACCGGGACACCCTCATCGAATTTGCCGCAAACCTGCCGATCGACGAGGGCTTTCTCACGCTGACCCAACGGTGCGCCGAACAGGAAGTCCCCTTCACCATTGTCAGCGACGGCATCGATCTCCTGGTCGAAGCAGTCCTGCGCCGGCATGGCCTTTTGCATCTCTCGGTCTTCTCCAACCACCTGCGCTGGAATGACGACGGCCGTCCGACCCTCAGCTTCCCCTTCGCGGAAAAAACCTGCGAAAGCGGCGCTGGCACCTGCAAATGCACATTGACCCGCCCAACCGATCCCCGATCGGCGCGCCCGGTCTACATCGGCGACGGCCGCTCCGATCAATGTGTTTCAGGCAAAATGCAAACCGTCTTTGCCAAGGGCTCGCTCAAAGTTTGGTGCGAGCGAACCGGCATCCCATGCATCCCATTCAACACGCTGGCCGAAGTGGCCGAACGTCTTTTCCCACAGGAGGCCCGCATCGCATGAAACCACTCCCGATGGTCCATCTCAGTGAAGAATCGCTCCGTGAAAAAGAAGCGAAATATTGCTCCCATGGAGACACCGTCCATTATTCGCCCGTGCCGAAATTCTTTCAGAACTGCGAAGGCAGCTTCCTCTACGACCGCGAGGAGAAACCCTACCTCGATCTCCAGATGTGGTACTCGGCGGTCAATTTCGGCTATCGCAACCAGAGCATCATCGATGCCCTGAAGGCGCAATTGGACCGGCTCCCGCAACTCGCCTGCCAATATCTCCACGAAGAAAAAGTGCTGGTGGCCGAGAAGCTGGCGCTGGAATGTTTGCGGGCCTTCGGCCTGGAGGGACGGATCCAGTTCAACGTGGGCGGCGCGCAGGCGATCGAAGACTCGATGAAGCTCGTGCGGAATGCCACAGGCAAGAGCCTCTTCATGGCCTTCATGGGCGGCTATCACGGACGCACCTTGGGCGCATCGGAAATCACATCCAGCTATCGCTACCGCCGCCGGTTCGGCCACTTCTCCAATCGGGCGCATTTCGTGCCCTTCCCCTACTGTTACCGCTGCCCCTACGGGAAAAAGCTAGACTCCTGCGACTATTACTGCGTCAATCAGGTCGAACGGCTCTTCGAGACCGAATACAACTCATTTTGGGACGCCAAGGCCAACGAGCCGGAGTTCGTGGCCTTCTACGTGGAGCCGGTGCAAGCCACGGGCGGCTACATCATTCCGCCGCCGGAATATTTCTCGAAGCTGCAGAAAATCCTCAGGGAACGAAAGATCCTCCTGGTCGACGACGAAATCCAGATGGGATTCTTCCGCACCGGCAAGTTCTGGGCGCTCGAAAACTTCGGAGTCCAGCCGGACATCGTCGTCTTCGGCAAGGCCATGACGAACGGGTTAAATCCCATCTCAGGCCTCTGGGCGACCGAGGCTCTTATTTCACCGGCGAAATTTCCGCCAGGCTCCACCCATTCGACCTTTGCCTCGAATCCGCTCGGGACCGCGGCAACGCTTGCGACCCTCTTATGGATCGAGAAGCAACAGTACGAGAAGAAAGTTAAAGAATCCGGCGCCTACTTCCTGCGCCAGCTTGAAGCGCTGAAAAAGCGTCATGTGACGATCGGCGATGTCTCAGGCTTGGGCTTAGCCCTGCGCATTGAAGTCACGAAACCGGATCGCTTCACCCCGGATCGGGCCCTGGCAGACAAGATCTTCGAAGCAGGGTTGGCCGGCGGCCTGCCGTCATCGCGCGGACCGATGGGCCTGGTGCTGGACATCGGAGGACATTACAAAAATGTCTTCACCCTGGCGCCGTCATTGGATATCACCACCGCCGAGATCGATCTGGGCATCGAACTCCTGGACTATTTGTTTACCTCCTGCAAGGACGGCAAATGACCATGAAGACCGCGAAGGGCCATGACCGGCTCTCCGAGATGGTGGATCGCCAGCCGACGGATATCGTCCTCCAGAACGGCAGGAATTCCCTCGTCTATTTGATCCATGGCATTACCGGCACGCCGGTCGAAATGCGCTATCTAGCTCGGGGGCTGGCGCGGCGCGGCGGAGATGTCTACGCCACAACCCTGCCGGGCCATTGCACCAGCCTGCGCAACCTGGTGAGGACCAACGAGCAGCAGTGGTGCGACCACATCGCCGCACAATTGACCTACGCGCGAGCTCGCTATGAGCATGTCTATGTCGCGGGGCTGAGCGCCGGATCGTTGCTCTCGCTCGAAGCCTCGACCCTGGTCCCTGTGGATGGAGTCGGCGTCATGTCCCCCACCTTCTTCTACGACGGGTGGAATACCCCCTGGAGCCATGCCATCCTGCCGATGGCCCTCAAACTGGTGCCAGAGAGCCTGCAGCATCTCTTGTTCCACCTGGATGGCCCTCCCTATGGAGTGAAAGACACGATGATTCAGGCGCACATTCGCGCCTCCTACAATCCAAGAGGGGTGTTTCACGAATGGGTCAATTTATGGTGGGAAGGACATGAGAGCGGAGCGGCAGGGAACGGGACAGAACCGCCATCGGCCGCATCCAAGGGCTATCCCCTCTTCCCCCTCAGGACCTTGACGGAAATCGACCGGCTCATGAAGCGCGTCAAGAAAAACCTCGCGAACGTGTCCGCTCCGACGGTCATCCTGCAAGCGAGCGATGACGATATGACGGGCCCTCGCAACGCGCAGTTCGTCCATGACGAAATCGCCTCGCTGCGCAAACAAATCGTGCTGCTGGACGATTGCTACCATGTCATCACGGTCGACCGGCAGCGCCAGGCCGTGGTCAATCACCTGGCGGAGTTCTTTCAATTGAACACGCATGCCCGTCACGGATCCGAAGAACAACGCCAGAATGAACCGGTCGCGCGGTAACGCTCGACACGCCACTCATCATCACTGCGGCAGCTTTAAAACGGATGATCGAGTCCGACGAACACGTTGGCCCCGTCTCGCCCATAGGCCACATCCGCCCTGCCGACGACAGTGGGCTTGACCAACAGGCGAAAGCCGACGCCGGGATTATATTCAAGATTCTGGGAAAGGAGATTCTGGGCCTTCACCGTACTTTGTCCGACTCGCCCCAAGTCGAGAAACGGCGCGACTTCCAGATGCGTATCGAGTCCGAACAACCGTTCGCTGACTACGGTTACTCGCTCTTCCAGATTCACCAGAGCAGCCCAGCTGCCAATGTACCGGCCTCGCCCGAATGCACGAAGACTATCCTCGCCTCCCAGCGTCGATTGCTCGTAAAAGGGCACACCCCTCGTGCGGCTCCCCGCATCCTCGACTTGACCGAACACACCGTTAATAAACAAGCGCGACACGAACACCATCCGGTCCGATGAATGGGGCAGATAGTGGCGGGCATCGAGGACTGTGTGCACCCATTCGTTATTGCCTCTCTCCTCCACATTCTGCACGAACTCGGCCAATAGATTGACATAGGCGCCCTTGGCCGTCATCAGCTGGCTATCTCTCGTGTCATAACGGAGCGCCAACCCATGGCCCAATATTTGAGCCCCCTGAACGCCTGGGACCAACGCATATTTGGCTGCTGTGCGCGGCAGTGAGCCGATGATGCCGTCTTCCACCCGCACGTTGCGGTATCGCTCAATCCACAGCAGCGCGAAATCCTCCGTGAGATTGATGCCGGCGGTCAGTTTGCCAATGAACTCGCGAGACGTATAATTGGTTTCATCCCGTTCAGGCGTTCGGCTCCCGAAGCCGAAGAATCGGGCGAAGGGATTTTTAAATGCACTGAGATCGGCGGCGAAAATAAATCGCCCGCCTCCTGCGCTCACATTCTTATAGCCCAGGTCGATCCCCTGATCGAGCCTTTCGCCGGCCCAGACCAGCGCATGATACTGCTCCGTATCGCTGGGATAGCCGAAGTAATTCAGCGACCCGTAATGGCCGACATTTTTATTGTGCAGGTACTGCGGGACGAGCATTTCCTTCACGTCCCCATCAGAATTAGCCTTGAGAATAGGCGCGATACCGCCCATCCAGGCCCCTTCATTTTTATTGGTGCCGAAGGCCGGCAGAGGGATGATCGTATAGTCTGGTTTCGCAGGCAGGGACTTCATCAAGTGTTCGGTCGGATGGATCGAGTCCTCCAAAGGATCCTTCCTCGGAATCCCGCTCCCGTCCCCTTTCTCTTGAGTCGAAGGGAGAGGTGGCCGCTCGTTCGAAGGGCCATAGGCCTCCTCTGCGACGGCAGAAGCCGGCGCAAAGAATAGAACTTGTAGCGTGAGAACCCCAATCCAATAGATCAGCACAATATCATCCGACACCATCTCGTGGATGGCACTCCTTGGCTGATCCAGACGGAAAGAATCGTATGGAGATGACAAGCGGAAACGAAACACATCATAGCAGCGACATGACGATTACAACGGAACTCAAATTACACAGGCGGACTGGCCCTGAGCAAAATCGAGCCGCGGCTCAGCTTAACCCAACCAGCACCACACCGCCAAGAATAAAGCCCAAGCCGATCCATCGCTCCAAACCGACCTGCTCTTGCAACCAGGTCTTCGACAACAGTGCCACAAAAACGAACCCGATGCTGCTGGCCGGAAAAGCGATACTGATATCGAGAAGGCGAATCGCCATCGTCCAAAGGACCGCCTGGGCGACAAAGCAGAGGATCCCCAGCGCGACGGCTCGATTGCGCCAGAGACCGCGAAACGGACCCCATTTGCTCGTATCCGCATGGGCGCTCTCCGCGCCATGTTTGAACGCAAGTTGCCCCACCGCCTCGAAGAGGACGGCCAATGTCACGAGGGCGAGCCCCATCACACGAAGGCTCATCGAGACACCTCGGACATCGATGCTTCCTCGTCCTGAACCGGAGCCAGCCCGGCAGTCCGTACGTTCGTGCGGCTGATGACCCAGACTCCGACCATGATCATGGCCAGACCAGCCATCCGCAACGGGGACAGTTGGTCATGAAACAACACCACCGACGCACCGCTGACGGTGACATAGCTCAAGGCCGTGACCGGTTGCGCATAACTGAGATCGGCATGGGCCAGCACGATCATCCAGTTGAAGAACTGCAGGCCGAACACAATCAGCGCGACATGAAACAACGACTCCCGGAGAATTGCGGCGACGCTCTGCCAAAGACCGACTGTCTCGGGCACCTGCTCGACGGCGAACTTCCAGCAGAGCTGCACGACCGTATCCATGGCAATCGCCAGGGTCAGCGTCAGCCAGACGAGTTGTCGCCGGCTCAGCAATGTAGGTTTCGACTGAACTGGTTGGATCATCGCCAGATCGCAGCCGCCAACGTGTACCCGAGCCAGACCGCGCCAAGCCCCAGCAATACTTGCGCGCCGACATTCAGCAAGGCGAGAGCCGCCTCCCCTTCCCGGATCAAATTCATCGTTTCATTGCCGAAGGCCGAGAAGGTTGTGAACCCGCCGAGAATACCGACAATCAAAAAAGCCTGCGCGTCAGCGCCGATGAACGCGCTGCCGACACAAAGCCTGGACAGGAATCCGATACAGAGACAGCCCAGGACATTCACAGCCAGCGTCCCGTAGGGAAACAGGGTGCTCTGGCTGAGCGCTTGCGCAAAGCCGCTCATAAGATAGCGAAGGACAGAGCCGAGGAAGCCACCGGCCCCGATTAACAACAGTTTGATCATCGTGTACGACTACAGCCGACGTGTTCTAGCGCCGAGTGTATACCAAACCCCGTCAGAACCGCACCTGGATTTACCTTTCAGCGCACGGAACCGGCGCATCACGCCATACGTTCCCTGTCTGCGTGGTTCCGTTCTTCCTGCTTACAGTTTTTCCGGTATCGCAGCCGGCTCGCCGGAAAGTTTCTTATGGAGATGTTTCCGGCTGAAGCTCGTAATGAAGAACGCCAGACCGACCGCAATCGGCACAAACAGGGCGGCGGCAATCTCCGCGTTGCGAAGCCATCCCATCTCGTGGAGCCCCTTAAAGACATAGCCAGCCAGCCCGCTGAGATAATAGGCGATCACAATGACCGAAAGGCCTTCGACCGTATGTTGGAGGATGGCCTGGCTCTTCGTCGTCTTGTCGACGCTACCGAGGAGCGTCAGATTCTGGGATTGCAGCATGAGATCGACGCGGGCACGAATGATCGAAATGACCCCTTCAAACCCGCTGCGGAGGGTATCGATCCGCTTGAGGAGCTGCTGATAGCCTTCCGCCACTCCGGTAATCCCGCTAAAGACATAGTCGGACATCGGGCGGTACAGAGGGAGCGGCCGTTCGTTGAGCGACGCCAGCGTCCGCTGCACGATCTTGTCATAGGGGAGCGAGGAGGAGAGTTCGAAATGCAACCGGCCGGACAGCCGAGTGGTTTTCAGCAAATCTTGCGTCAGCCCGTTAAGCCAACGTTGCAGCGTCTGGGAATCGGCATGGCCGATATGTTCGGTAATGATTTCACGTTGCTTCAGATGCACCTGCTCGAACTTGTAGGCCTGATCGATGGCAGCCGAGAACAACGGCTTCTGCATCAGCAATAAGTGATAGTAGGTTTCGATCCGGACAATGGCATCGACGATATCCTTCAAATGAGACCGGCTGGCCCTGACAGACCCCACGCTGACCCAGTAATGCTCCCGCCCATATTCATCCGGCGTGAAGCTCGTGACCAGCGAGGTCTCCTCATCCAGAATCCTGCTGCCATACATCACCGGGCCTGGGAAATAAGGACGCAGCGCCTCACTGTCCGGCAAGGGATCGGCCATCAGCACGATATCCAAATAGCAGACTTCCGCGCCGAGCGGCGTGATCGGAAACCGATAGTCCGGAAACGTCATCGGGCCAAACTGCACTCCCGCAGTCCTGGAGGAAGGAATATGCCAGATTTGATAGCTGTAATATTCCGTATGGGCTTGCCAGATCACGATCAATCGATCGCCGGTCGCAGCCGTTTTGACACCGTAGCCAAACGCCTCTTGCACGACCATCTCCTCCGCGGAAATGGCAAAGGCCTTTAAGAGAGACAGAAACTCGTCACGACTCGCCGGCCGCTGCACCGGTGGATCGGTCATGCGAAACGCTTTGTAATGGACGTGCGCCGGGGCTTGCAGCCACTCGGCCAGCGGCATCTGCGGCCGTTCGTGGAGCTTCCGGATCAGCTCGCCGGCATCCGGCTTCGTGGTCTCAGGCTTGGACATACAACACCCTACGTGACAAAAAATGAATCAACGCCAAATTACTGCCTTATGGCAACTCTGTCAACGATCGTCAGCGGAGAGACACGAACGGACCAACAGCCTCGCCCATAAATCCATATCGGACAGGCTCCTAGCAGGCTGCGGAAAAACTCGTTAACATAGAAAATATGGCAAAAATATTTCGTACGATATTAGGGTCAGGTTAACCATCAGGATGCTCAAAAAGACCGTCCAGCAAGGCCGCAGCAAGCGAAGAGGCGAGGCGTACCCTTGCGGTACGTTGAGCCTCTTCGTGAAGCGAGAACGCCGCTGGCGGACCTTTTCAGCATCCTGCTAAATCGCTTCCAGCACACTGACTAGATAACCACCCTCCAGAAAGTCTATATCCTTGGTCTGTTCATAGACATCCAGGATCACCGCCGACGGATAATATTGCGAGGAGCGCAGCTTGAAAAACTTCTGCGGCCTCAGATGCGCCTGCTTCGTATTCAGCGACCCCTCTTCAAAGAGCGTCGATAGCAGGTCGAACCGGCCCAGCTCATGCCGTTCGGCCTGACTATAATCGACGCGCACGCACAGGCCGCCCTTCCGCAGCAACGTACGCAGATTCCGCGAGACCACCCGGCTCATGAGCAATTGATCGAAGAGCTCCTCGGCCTTCTCCCCCTTTTCCTGTTTCCTGGCTAACAGCCGCGCGAGATCCCGATCTTTCGGGAAGCGCTTCTCAAACTGGCGACGCTCGCTAGGCACCGACACGATATTGGGAAAGGTAAAGACAATGACATCCGCCTGCGCGGCTGGGGCAGAGAAATCCGGCAATTTCGCGCAACGAAACTCAATGGTGGCCTGGCGTTTTTTTCGCTTAGCGCCGACCCAGGTCTCCGCCTCACTCAACATCACCTTCGACCCATCGATGCCGAGAAAATTCCAACCGGGAAGCACCTCGACTAGCTGCTTCATGATCAGGCCTGGGCCGCACCCATAATCGATAAGAAGCCCGCTCTTCTTCTGCGCGCACCGCGCCACATGGCTCGCAATATTCTTATAGGCTGCCACATGGGCCTTATTCCTCGTCTGGTCCACCCACCATTGTCCCACTGTCCGGTTATAGGCCCCGAGACCGGCGGAGAGGGTCTTATCGAAATCAATCTGTGACATAGTTCTCCCACTGCATAATCGCTCAGTTTCCTCGCTCATCACTCATCGCTCAGCGTTGTCCGGCTAGCGAAATTTTCAGCATCCTGCCAAGCGCGGATAGTCGGTATAGCCCTTCTCGGTCCCACCATAAAAGGTTTCGGCCTGAGGGACGTTCAAGGAAACGCCTTTGGCAAAACGTTCCGGCAAATCAGGATTGGCGATAAAGAGCCGGCCGAAGGCAATGAGATCGGCCTCGCCCTTGGCAAGAGCCGCCGTCGCTCGCTCGAAGGTATAGCAGCCACAGACCATATAGATGCCGCCAAAGAGATCGCGCAAACGGTGAAAATCGACCGACTGGCCGGTCGTGACCCCGGACTGATCCATCTCCACCACATGCAGATAGGCCAGCTTAAGGGCACCGAGCTTCTTCGCCACATAGCCGAATGTCTGATCGGGATCGGAGTCCTGCATGCTGTTAAAGGGGTTGACCGGGGAAATCCTGACTCCGACCCGATTCACGCCCCAGACCTGAGTGACGGCATCGACCACCTCGAAGAGCAAACGTGCGCGGTTCTCAATCGAGCCTCCATAGGCATCGGTGCGATGGTTCGACCCGTCGCGCAAGAACTGGTCGAGGAGATAACCATTGGCGGAATGGACTTCGACCCCATCGAACCCTGCCTCCAACGCATATTGGGCCCCCTGGCGGTACTGAGCCACAAGCCCGGGAAGCTCCGCGAGATCGAGGGCTCTGGGCGTCACAAAGGGCTTGAGCCCTTCATAGGTGATCGCGTCTCCCTCCGGCTTGATCGCAGAGGGGGCGACAGGAAGAACCCCGCCGGGCTGCAGCGAGGGATGCGAAATGCGCCCCACATGCCAGAGCTGCAAGAAGATGCGTCCGCCCTCTTGATGCACCGCCTCGGTGATCGCGCGCCAGCCCTTTACCTGTTCAAGAGAGTGAATGCCTGGCGTATTCGGATAACCGACCCCTTCCGGACAGACCTGCGTCGCCTCGCTGATGATCAGTCCCGCCGAAGCCCGTTGCCGGTAATACCGCACGTTCATCGGTTGCGGCACTTGCCCCTGCCCCGCGCGATTACGCGTCAAGGGCGCCATCACGATCCGATTGCGGAGCTCATAGGGCCCTACCTGTATCGGCGCAAACAAATCCGTAGCCTGGTTCATGCTGTATCTCATTTCAAGTGAAAGGTCACGATAGACGCTCGTCCAGCCATCTGGATTAAGAGCAGAAGAATACCACAGATGGAGGGAACAGAGTGGCAGAGCCCTTCGCTTCAACGCCTCCGAAACGGCCCTTTCGGACTGTGCCGGGCGAAAGCCTTCGGAAATTCCTTCGCGGACTCAGTCAGTTTCCGCTTTCCTTCCCGGCACAGTCTTGATGGGCGCCCCGTTGCTCCGACGAGTTACGCTCAGGCTCCGCCACCCCTTGAAGGGAAGTAATCAATAAACGTGAAGGGAGAATCAAACAGTCAGTGTTCGACAGGTCAGCTTGCGGGGATTTTCTAAATAGTTACGGTCCCTGACGGACCCCGAGCCACGAAACAAAGCCAGCATCTTTAGCTTGTCCCAGGCTCTAATCGCAGCTATCGAGCCATTCCATGAGCTCTTCGACAATCAAAAAGTTCACGTTGATACTCTATATTTGCAATTATTGACTGAAGCAGAATCTTCACTCTCTTATCAAGATCGCTACCCGCGCTATAATCAGCTTGCGCTATAAAATGGACTCGACCGACCTCAAGAAGATTCTTGCAGATATCTTTCCCCTTGCGAGAATTTTTCTTATAGACGGCAATAGTATTGCCTCCACTACTTTTCGTCACAGTCATACTTGGAACATCCGTCATGCCATCACCAATGTAAATTATGTTCGAAAATGGTATTGGCCGGAGTGACTCAGGCATATGCCCATTAATACTCTCCGCTAAGTCCTCTTTCCCCTTATTGATACGAAAAAGATACTGAGTCTTCGCCGTGTCCGTAATTAACACCTTTGGGAATGTGGCTTTATCATGATGATCAAAATGATATTCAGAAGCGTAGATTCTCGCAAACTGACTTTTTATCGATGTCCCATCAAGAATTTCCCTTAAACCAGCGGACACAATGTAGTGTTTGATCGCAATACGCCCTCCCCCTTCTTTTTTTACAAATGGCGCGCTCAAACACCAAGTGCAACATGTTTGGGAGAATATGTTGCATGGGAAATATCTACACGCAGTTGAGTCTTCACGAGCGCACGATGATCCACACGCAACTGGAGATGGGCCTCACGCCGGCGGCGATTGCCATCGGGCTGAATC
>CAMDPZ010000032.1 GCA_945905765.1 Nitrospira lenta | reverse complement strand
ACGCTCTTGTAACGCCCGTTGGTCGGGCCAGGCGGATTGCGCTCCGGCATATAGGCGTAGTAGTCGAACCCGAACCAGTCCTGCACCCATTCGGCGACGTTTCCCGCCGTATGGTGGAGGCCGTAGGGGCTCTTGCCTGCGTCATGCGAATCCACCGCTGCGAGAATGGGGATCTCATGCATGTGGTGTTGCCCGAACATGGCGAGGGTCTGGTCGGGCTTCGTTTTTCCCCAGGGAAAGAGGCCGCCGTCCGGTCCTCTTGCCGCTTTCTCCCACTCCGCTTCCGTCGGCAGCCGTTTGTGCTTGGCTTCACAGAGATTTTTTGCTTCGGTCCAGGTGACATAGAGGGCGGGCCACCGGCTGAGGGTCTGGTCCGAGACGGAATGAATCGTGATGACGTGCCAGATGAGTTTCTGTAGCTCGTCCGACGGATGGAGCTTTTGTTGTTGCAGGAAGGCCAGATATTCCCCGAGGCTCACTTCGTCGCGATCGATCTCGTAGCGGTCCAGCCAGACGCGATGTTGCGGCAGCTCCGTATTGTCGAACTGGGTCCAGTTGCCATAGGGATCGTCATCCACTCGTTTGCTGCCGAGCAGGAACGGGCCGGCTGGGACTGTGACGATTGGCGAGGTTTGAGCCAATGCTGCGATCCCGGCCAAATGGCGGGTCAGTTCCGGTGACGATTTGGCCCCGGCCATTGCATGTTGGGGGCTCCCCATGACGATGAGGAGGGAGAGCGCGCTCGCTCCGATCCACCTGGGCCATTGGTTCGATTGAGTCTGGTTCCGCACGTTACGTTTCTCCATTCGATGTTCCCGATTATCCACGCTTCGTTCCGGCTTGTCCACGCCAGGTTTCATGAATTGACCGTGCTGCTGCCCGGCGTTATGCTCGCGCCATGATGACTCGTCGTACAGTTCTGGTCCTGGTCCTCTTGCTGGCGAGCGGACTGTTCTGTCTGTCGGGAGCGATAGCCGCGTCTGGTCAGAACGGCGCGGCCATTCCCGCCGAAGATTATGCGCTCTATGACCAGGTGGTGAGGAGCAAGTTTCTCACGTCGGTAACCAGGCTCGTCCTTATCGAACGAATGACGAGATTCCGTCTCGCTCCGGATCAGGAGGCCGCGCCGACGGTCGACAGCTTTCGTGAAGGGGGCTATTTCGGCGACGAACTCCCCTTGGAGCTGATCAGGGGATTCATCCTGCTCAATCGGCAGCCGAGCCGTCTCGCCGGGCGGTTTCACTTCGGCGTCGGCTACCGGTTCGTCACAGGGGATACGATCGAAGAGCCGGAAGTGTCTTTGGCTCGCCCGCTCATCGTCAGTCTTGCAGGGCCGGTTCAGGCTCCGCCGGTCTTGGAGCGCCTGGCCTTTTCCCGCGTGGCGCGAAACCTTCGTAACGATCAGGCCCTGCTCTATGTCGAAATCCTCCGTCCTGAGGGGACTGGCGCGGGATTTCTGTTCTGGTTTGTTCGTCGGGGACGAGACTGGACGATCCTCGATACGGAAGTCGTCTGGACCATCCAAGCTCCGGAAGAAGAGAAGGAGCTTGAAGAACCGGAAGAGGCGCCGCTCCTTGCGCCGTGAGGGGCCAGAACTGTAGCATGCGGGCATGACGCCGAGGATGATTCGCAAAACATTTTCCGTTCCGCCTCTCGGCTGCAATTGCTCGATCATCGGCGACCCTGTGACGAAGCAGGCGATCGTGGTCGATCCGGGCGGCGCGCCGGAGCGAATTTTGCGCGAGGTGCAGCAGCTCGGGTTGACGGTCACCCATATCCTCCATACCCACGCCCATCTCGACCATTTCCTGGCATCGGGCGACATGAAGAAGGCGACAGGGGCGACCCTCTGTCTGCATCACGACGACCTGGATCTCTGGAAGATGCTGGAGGTGCAATGCGAGCTCTTTGGCGTGGCCTATGTGCCGGTGCCGCTGCCGGACTATTGGTTGAAGGATGAGGAGAAGCTGCTGATCGGGCAAGTCTCGGTGGTCGCGCTCCATACGCCAGGTCATACGCGAGGGTCGATGAGCTTTCATTTTCCCGGCGACAAATTGGTTTTGGCCGGCGATACGCTCTTTCGCGGCAGCATCGGGCGCACCAATCTCTGGGGCGGAGACTTCGATACGATCGAACAATCCATTCGCGAGCGGCTCTACAGCCTGGACGATGCCACGATCGTCGTGACCGGGCATGGGCCGGAGACGGAAATCGGGATAGAAAAAGAAACGAATCAGTTTGTCCGTCTCTAGCAGGATACTGAAATAGTCCGCCAGTTTCGTTCTCGGCTCATCGAAATCCTCAACGTAGCCAGGGGCTACGCCTCCGGTTTCGACTCGCCTGCGGCCTCGCTGGACAGTCTTTTTGAGCGTTCTACGGGAGAGCGTTTTTTGTTGGGCCGCATCTGCGGCTCGCCGAAGGCGGGAGACTTGTGGGGGCTATTCTTTCTCCATCCTGGCGCGGAGTCGTTCGAGGCGTTTCTGGGTGGACTGTTTAATGAAGATCATGTTTTCGGAGAGATGTTGCTCTGCGTTGATTTTGCCTTCTTCGCGCCGTTTCAGTTGGGCTAGCCCGAACTGTGAGATCGAGGGGCCGTCTTCCTGGTTCAGCTCTTTCCAGACTGCGGCGCACTTGGTCTGTTTGGCCGGGGGATATTTATCGCAAGGGGGATCGCCAGCCCAGGCTGTGCCCCAACTCACTCCCAATAGAATCGCGATCAGCGCCATTCTTCTCATCGTTTGTTCCTTCACGGCCTAACCGGCGTCAGCGGACTGTTCCAGCAACCTGCTAGATCTTCATCGCTTCCTTCACGTCGTGCAGCGTCGCTTTGGCGACTTCGCCTGCCTTGCGGCTGCCTTCTTGTACGATGTCCTGCAAATAGGCCGGGTCTTTGCTCAGGATCGCGCGCGCGTCCCACATCGGCGTCATCCGTTCGACGATCCGGTCCGCGACCAGCTTTTTGCAGTCGATACAGCCGATGGCGGCGCTCCGGCATTCCGTATTGATCTGCTCCTGCACCATCGGTAAGGAAAAGATTTTATGGAAATCGTAGACCGGGCAGAGGTCCGGATTGCCCGGGTCATGGCGCCGGACTCTGGCCGGGTCTGTGACCATCGTCTTGAGCTTCTGGCGGACGACCGGCTCAGCGTCCGATAGATTGATCGTATTGCCGTAGCTCTTGCTCATCTTTCGCCCATCCGTGCCGAGCACTTTCGGGAACTTGGTGAGCTGTTCGACCGGTTCGGGGAACACCGGCTTGTAGAGGCTGTTGAACCGGCGGGCCAGCTCTCTGGTGAGTTCCAGGTGCGGCAACTGGTCTTTGCCCACCGGCACGAAATCCGGCTTGTAGAGCAGGATGTCCGCGGCCTGGAGGACCGGGTAGCCCAGAAATCCGTACGTGGTCATGTCGCGGTCTTTAATTTCTTCCTGCTTCTCTTTGTAGGTCGGATTCCGCTCCAGCCAGGAGACCGGCGTCATCATCGAGAGCAGGAGATGCAGGACGGCATGTTCCGGGATGCGAGACTGGACAAACACCGTGGCCTTCGCCGGGTCGATGCCGGCGGCCAGCCAGTCGATCAAGAGTTCGTGGACGAACTCGCGGATGCGGCTGGTGTCGGCATAGTTCGACGAGAGCGCGTGCCAATCCGCGACGAAGAAATAACATTCGTACTCGCTCTGCAGGCCTTTCCAATTCTCCAACGCGCCGAGATAGTTGCCGAGATGGAGCAGCCCGCTCGGCTGCATGCCGCTGAGGACTCGTTTTCTGGATGTGGTCATGGTGTGTTTCCTGTTCCGAGACCGATGGCGGTGGAGAGAATCGTATTGGACAGACTATGGGTCAAGGTGCTGGTCACCGTATGGATGATGTGGATCTGTGGATCGAAGATGATCAGCCCCATCAGGACGAACATGCCGTAAGGCTCCACGCGCATAAGCACCTGGGCCGCAGCGGGGGGGAGCAGGCTCGTGAGAATCCTGCCTCCGTCCAGCGGGGGCAGCGGGAGCAGATTGAACAGCATCAAGAGCACGTTAATCAAGACGGAGTAGACGGCCATCACGGCGATCGGCAGCAGGAACTTCGTGCTCCAGGTGTCAGGGATGGCGCTGTCCGTCGATCCGGACCAGTAGCTCCCGATCGCCGGTTCGATCGACAGGAGGAGCGTGAAGAGGAGGGCGCTGCCGATGGCCAATGCGAGATTCATGGCAGGCCCCGCTGCTGCGACGAGCGCCATGTCGCGACGGGGTTGATAGAGGGCGCGCGGGTCGATCGGGACCGGTTTGGCCCAGCCGAGAAAGAATCCGCCCGGCATCGCCAGGCAGAGCAGCGGCAGGATAATGGTCCCGAAGGGATCGATATGCGCCAGGGGGTTCATGGTCAGGCGGCCCTGGAGCTTGGCGGTCGAGTCGCCGCAACGATAGGCGACCCAGCCATGGGCATATTCATGGAGCACCATCGCGAAGAGGAGCGGGAGCCCCATGTAGGAGATGGTATGCAGAATCTGCGAGAGGGAGTTCATGGGGTCGGCTTTCTTAATTGATCTGGAGGAATCGGCCTCGTTTGATTTGCAGGAGGAAGAGCGGCCGATTCAAGGTTCCGTCCGGTCCGAAGGCCGCCGGCCCTGCGAGCGGCGAAAGGTCCGGCTGGGTCATGAACTGGTCGCGGACGGCTTCGCCGGAGGTCGCGCCTTTTTTCGCCGCATCGATCACCAGCTTTGCCGCGTCATAGCCTTGCATGGCGAAGAGGGTCGGGCTGGTTTGGAATCGTTTCTTATAGCGGTCGACAAAGTCCTGCACCGAAGGGTTGGGGCTATCCGCAAAGAAGCCGTCGACGAAGACGGCGCCATCGAGCGACGAATCGGCTGTGCGGGCGAAGTCGGTGGAGTTCCAGCCGTTCGCGCCGAGAAACGGTACTTTCATGTCGTGGAAGTTGAGCTGCGCGGTGATGAGTCCTGCGTCGGCTGCGCGACCGGGAATGAAGACCGCATCGAAGCCCGGCGTATAGAGGACTTTCCTGTCCATCTTTGTCTGCTTCCCCGCCAGCTTGCTCAGATCAACCGGCACGGACAACCCATAGCGCTTGAGGTCTTCCGCTTTCATATGCTTGAGCTGCGTGCTGACGTCCGGCTCGCCCTCCTTGTAGGACTCGATGGCGATCACTTCTCCCTTGGCCTGGCGCACTTCCTGGGCGAAAAGCCTGGCCAATTCGCGGCCATAGGCTGTGTCGGGATGCAGGATGCAGAACCGGCGGAAGCCCTGTTCCTTCATGGCATAAGCCGCGATGCGCTTGGCCTGGAGCTGATAGGTGAGGGAGGTGCTGAAGACATAGGAGCCCAGCCGTCTGACGTTGGGGAGGGTCGCAGTCGGCGTGATCAAGGGAGTATGGGCTCGCCCGGCTAGTTCGGCCATGGCGGGCAAATGTTTCGAGAGGAGCGGGCCGATGACGGCCAGAGGATGGTCGTTGCTCAAGAGCCCGGAGAAGTCGTCTAAAAATGAGGCGCGATCGGATTCGAAATCCTTGACGATAAGACCGATAGAGGGAACGCCTCCTCGCTCTCTATGGGTTTCGATGGCCAGTTGCACGCCGTTGAGGGTGTCGGCCGCGAAGGGGGCGAGTTTCCCTGAAAGGGGCAGGACCGTCGCGACGAAGAACTGATGGGATTTCAGTTTGGTTTGGAGTGTGGCGAGGAGTTCCAGGGTTTTGGCTGCCTGGGGATGCGCCGGGAAGTTGGAGAGGAATTGCTGAATGTGCCGGACGGCCAGGTGTTCTTCGCTCCGCTCGACATAGAAGTCGATGAGTCGGAGGGCTGCGAGGTCGCCGGGAAAACTGCGCGGGAAGGCTTCTTTGATGCGTTCGAGGGCCTTCCGGTCCGATGTGTCGCCGAGTAACGTGCGGATGCGAGCCCGTGCGTCTTCCGCTTGCGCGTCGGTGCCCAAAGCCATTTCATCCTGCCAGGCTTGGATGGCGTGGATGGTGTCGTCCTTCTGTGCATAGAAGTCCCCGCTCAGACGCAAGGCTTCGCGTTTGATGCTGTCATCTTTTGAGAGGGTGCGGAGACTGGTCAGGAGCGGGAGGGCCAGGTCGAGGTTGCCCATGGCCGCATGGGAGCGGGCTTGCAGCAGCTTGCCCCGGTCTGCGACCTCGGAGGCGGGGAACTCAGCTTGCAGCAACTGCAAGTATTTGAGGGCTTCCCCATATTGTTGGGTGTCGTGCAGGGCTGCGCCCAGCAATAAATAGGTGTCGTCAAGGAACTCAGGCTTCGGAGACGTGGCCAGAAAACGACGGAGGAGGGCGATCGCCTCTTCTGCCCGTTCCGCATCCAGTAAACGTTTCGCCTGGGTCAGGACCGGATGGTTCGCCGGGGCCTGGGCTCCCGTTTGCGCATGGGCGACGGGAGTGAGTGAGGTCCCTATCGGCCAGAGCAGGCCCCAGATGAGGACGAGCGCCGTGCCCCAGTTTGCCGCGAGGGTTGGTGTGCGAGGGGACGGTGACGGTGCTGCCTGGTGGATCATAGGCTCCTGGCGCTGTGACAGATGGGGGATGCGTCAGTGACTACTATCGGAAATCTTGTGAGGGTGTCAAGGTAACTCCCGCCAGGCTCGTTGTGTTCATTGCAGCGATTGGCTATCATCGCGTCGATGCTGTTAGCCCCGCTGGCCGAGCGATATTTACGCCATCTTCGAGTGGAGGGCGGTTTGTCCGTCAACACGGTCGAGGCCTATCGCCGGGACCTGAGTAAATTCCATGCCTATGTGCAGCGAGCCGGCTCCGTACCGCCAGAGCAAGTCACAGCGGAAACGGTCACGGGATTTCTCCGCTCCTTACATGAGGCCAAACTGGCTCGCGCCTCCTCGGTTCGTTGTCTCTCGGCGATTCGTGGTTGGTTCCGGTTTTTGTTGCAGGAACGGATGATCGAGGAGAGTCCTGTCGTCGGGCTGCCCTCGATGGCGAAAGGCGTGCGGCTGCCCAAAACGCTGCCGCAGCACGATGTGACCGCCCTCCTGGATCTGGCGGCGGTTCCCACCCTCGAAGACTTGCGCGATCGTGCCATGGTGGAACTGCTCTATGCGACGGGGCTGCGTGTGTCGGAGCTGGTGATGGCTGAAGTGGCGCAGGTGAACCTCGAGGTCGGCTATCTCCGGGTCACGGGCAAGGGGTCGAAGCAGCGTCTCGTGCCGATGGGCGAGGGGGCGCGGCAGTTGCTGCATCAGTATGTCGAAGAGGCGCGGCCCCGGCTCCTGAAGCAACGGGCCTCCCGGTATCTGTTCGTGTCGCGGCGGGGCGGCCCGTTGACGAGACAAGCGTTCTGGAAGTTACTGCGGCGCCGCGCGCAGCGGGCTGGCATTACGCAGGTCATTTCGCCGCACATGCTCCGCCATTCGTTCGCCACGCATCTGCTCGAAGGCGGCGCAGATTTGCGGTCTGTCCAGGTGATGCTGGGCCATGCCAATATTGTGACGACGCAGATCTATACCCATGTCGAGCGGGGACGGTTGAAGCGGGTTCATGACACCTATTTCCCCAGGGCGGGCCGGAGCCGCGGGAAAAAATCTTAATCGAAACGGCGCGATTTACCTGCGTGAGAGCGAAGAAAATGCAAGAAGAGTGCGAGATTCGGTTGACATGGGCCGGTGGACTTGGTAGCATCCGGCCCAGCTTGCTAAGGAAATCGGGCGGATAGCTCAGTTGGCAGAGCGCCACCTTTACACGGTGGATGTCACAGGTTCGATCCCTGTTCCGCCTACCAGGGAATACTGGGTGAAGGGGACAGGGCGGAGAGCATACGAGCAATAAAAACTTCAGACGGGACCAACCGCCAGTTATCGTCTTGTCAGTAAAATCTTCCGCTATACGTTGAGTATCGAGGGGCCGTCGTTCAGCTGGTTAGGACGCCAGATTGTCAATCTGGAGGTCGCGGGTTCAAATCCCGTCGGCCCCGCCATTTTCCCCGTGTTGCTGGAATCCGTAGGCAGGAGGGTGAGTACTTCTTAGAGTCTGGAAAGGTTAGCGCTGCATGTTTCAGACAGGTCTGTCCGGACTGGTCGGCTCACTTGGCTCGGTCTCCAAAATCGTGCTTCTGCTTCTGTTCGTATTTTCGGTCGTTTCCTGGGCTGTAATCTTTTCCAAATCGCGCGCGTTCCGGGTGGCTGACCGAGAGGATCGGCGCTTCCTCGCGTTGTTGGCCAAAACGAAAGACATCGACGAACTCTACCGGCAAGTCCGGCGACTCGAAGGGAGTCCCTGCGCGGCCGTGTTCGAAGGCGTCATGGAGCGTGTGGGATCTGGCCGCGTCGAGGGGAAGAGCGGCGCGGGACTCGTCGATCAGCACATCATCGAGCGGGCGGCGTCCTATCTCGGGCAAGGTCAGCTGTCACGGCTTGAGACCTACCTCCCCTTCCTGGCCACGACGGGCAACATTGCGCCCTTTGTCGGTCTGCTTGGAACCGTGCTGGGCATCATCGACGCGTTTCGTGAGATCGGGACGCAAGGAACCGCCAGTATTTCCGCGGTTGCGCCCGGCGTAGCGGAGGCCCTCGTCGCGACGGCCGCCGGTCTCTTCACCGCCATCCCCGCGGTCATCGCCTACAACTACTTCCTCATCCGGATTCGGAATACGGCCTTCCGGTTGGATTCGGTGACCATTGAGCTTCTGGCCTCTCTCTCGACTACCGCGAAGGCGAAACCAGTTCCGGCCGGAGTCCAAGGATGACCCTGGAATCTCGGCACCGCCGGTTTCTGGCAGAGATCAACGTTATCCCTCTCGTCGATGTGGTCCTCGTGTTGCTGGTGATTTTCATGGTCACCGCGCCAATGCTGTATCGCGGGATGGACATCAAGCTGCCGACGTCCGCCACCAATACGATCAAGCCGGAAATGCGGACCGTATTGACGATCGAAAAAGATCAACGTCTGTATCTCGATAAAGATCCGGTCGGCGTGGTCCAGCTTGAGCAGAAATTGAAATTATTGAAACAGACGCATCCCGATGTGTCGCTGTACCTCCGGGCGGATCGCGACGTGCCGTATGGTGTCGTGGTGCAAGTCATCGACGGCATTAAAAAAGCCGGGATCGAGAAGATCGGGATGGTAACGGAGCCGGCTGGGCCTGAACATGTGGTCGCGCCGCATCTCCCGCATCTCCCGCCACGAAAGAATTGAGGCCACGCGTTCGAGGGGGCTGGTGATTATGGCGTCCCAGGCGACGGTCCAGTCAGGTTTGTGGTTCGACCAGGACGATCAGTCCGGGGTATGGGCTCATCTCAAACGAACGTTGGCCTGGTCGCTCGCGCTGCACCTGGTCGTGCTGCTGGTGGCGACAGGACTCAGGCTTCCGCAACGGGCTGAACGGCCGTTGACGTCGGTGGAGGTGTCGCTGGTCAGTCTGCCTGCGCCGGTGAGGCCAGCCGAATCGGTCAAGCCTGCCGAGCCAGCAAAGCCGATCGAATCAGCGAAAGTTTCAGAGACGAAGCCGGTTCCTGCTCCGCCATCCAAGCCAGCCGCACAGACTCCTTCCGTTGCGCCTCCCAAGGGTGGGGTGAAGCGGGATGTGCTGCGGGATGTTCAGCTGCCTCCTGATGCGCCGAAGTTCGGGGACTTGAGCCCTGCAAAGTCGGTGGGGCAGCCCCAGCAGATGGCGAAGATGAAGCCGCTCGATATTCCGCCTGTTCCGGCTGTGGCCCCAGTTCCGGTGGCGAAGCCAGCGTCACGATCGTCGGTCAGCGACGATCTCAACCGTGAGTTGGAAGAAGAGCTGAAGAAGATCAAGCCGTTTCAGCCTGCAGCCAAGCTGGATCTGCCACGCGAGAGTAAGCCCAGCGAGGCGCCGGCCAAGCCGGTGGCTCAGCCGCAGGCGAAGGTGTCGGCGCTGAAGACCCCAGACACGACGCTGAAGACTGCCGGGATGGCCGGGTCCAGTTCCTATTGGGCTCGTGTACAATCAATTATCAGTAGCCAGTGGGAGCCTCCGCCAATTGATATGGTGGGGCAGACCTACCAGGTCATTGTGAAGTTTCGGTTGCAGCGGGATGGGATCATCAAAGATGTGGTGGTCAAGCAGACCTCCGGCAATACCTACTTTGACATGGCGGGGCAGCGCGCCGTGTTGCGGCCGCGAGTGCTCCCGGCCTTTCCTGCCGAGATGACAGAAGGGTATAAGGATATAGAAATGATATTTCGAGTCGGAGAACCGGTCGGATGACGCAAGTGAAATGGATCAGTTCGGTCGCTGGAGGGCTCCTGCTGGCAGCGGGGGCTTTTGGCATTCTTGAATCGGGCGCGGCAGATGTGTTTCTTGAAGCGACGCGTCCGGATTTCCAAAAGATTTCTCTGGCTGTTGCAGGGATTCAGAACGCGGGAGGTGCCGAGTGGTTGGGGAGCCGGATCGAGGAAGTGCTCAAGAAGGATGTGAAGCGCTCCTTGGTGTTCGATCTGGTGGATTTACCGAGTCTGGGGATCAAGGCTCACGATCTGGGGACAGGGATGGAGAGCGGCGCCAAAGCCGTCTTCAAGCAAGCGGCGGGAAACGGGGTGTCGGTGGTGGTCTGGGGCAAGGCCAGCCTGAAAGAGTCCGGGAAAGAAGCCGATGTGAACATGGAAGGTCTCGTCTATGACAGCGGCAGCGACGAGGTGATCGGGGGCAAACGTTATGCCGGCGCGCCCTCGGTCCTGCGGCTCATGGCGCATCGTTTTGCCGATGAGCTTGTTTTTCGGTATACCGGTGAGCCGGGCATTGCCAGGACCAAGATCGCCTATGTCGCGGAGCATGAGGGCGCCCGTGAGATTGCCGTCATGGATTATGACGGACATGATGCCCGTCGGGTGACGGCCGATGGTTTTCTGAACCTGATGCCGCGTTGGTCTCCGGATCGCAGATTTCTCGTGTTCACTGCCTATCGCAGCCGGAATACGCAGGACATCGACATGATCGAGTTGGCGACGGGCAAACGGTGGACGGTGGTGTCGCTGGGGGGGCTGAATATCACGCCGGCCCTGTCGCCCGATGGGAATTTTCTGGCATTTGCTTCTAGCTACGAAGGCAATTCCGAGTT
Source organism: Nitrospira lenta (assembly GCA_945905765.1). Classification (GTDB taxonomy): domain Bacteria; phylum Nitrospirota; class Nitrospiria; order Nitrospirales; family Nitrospiraceae; genus Palsa-1315. The sequence continues at coordinate 13,664 of CAMDPZ010000032.1, read as the reverse complement.
GTATCTTTTGGATACCAGAACGAAAGCCCTTCAACGTTTGACGGTCCATCCGTCCGGTGATTTGTCTCCTTCCTGGTCTCCGAACGGGAGAGAGTTGACCTTTGTGTCCGACCGGGGAGGCGGGCCGCAGGTATTTCTCATGAGTGCGGACGGGTCGAATGTGCGCCGGTTGACGTTCGAGGGGGACTATAATGCGGCGCCGGTCTGGTCGCCGCGCGGCAATTGGATCGCGTACGTGTGCCGCATCCATAAAGAGTATAAGCTATGCGTGATCTCGCCTGATGGGCAGAAGCGGATGCAGTTGACGACGGGGCTGGGCGTCGATGACTCGCCGTCCTGGTCGCCGGATGGCCGTCATCTGGTATTCAGCTCGACGGTCGAGGGAAAGAGCCATATCTATATGATCGATGCGGACGGCAAGAATCTCGAGCGGCTGACCTTCGAAGGCACGCGCAATAGCGCGCCCTCCTGGTCTCCGGCATCCTGAGGCTGACCGTGTGCTGGTATGAGTCGAATGTATAAGGGTAACGATCGAGATGAGTAACTTACAAGGAGGAGCGAGACTCATGAAGAAAACATTATATACGTGCGGTGTGGCGATGATGGGCTTGGCCTTGATTGGGCTGACTGGTTGCGCGTCGAAGTCCGTTCAATCGGGCGGTGATTCGTCTGCTCAAGCGCCGGCGAAGGCGGGATCAGAGAGCAACGCCGGCAGCTTCCCGAGCACCGGAGTTCAGCCGAGTGGCAGCGGACTTCGGGGCCTCGACAAGAGTCCGTCGGAGGAGCGAGTGGGGAATGGCGCGATGCTGGCGAAAGTCGATCCCTCCGCCAGCGCCGCCAGGCAACTGGATGAGGCGCGCGCCGAGCAGGCCGCCTCAGCCGCAGCCGGGTTGCGCGATGTGTTTTTCGCCTACGATAGTTGGGCGATTTCCGAGGAGGGCCGCCAGGCCTTGACCCGCAATGCCGAGTGGATCAAGTCCAATTCTAGCGCGCAGGTCAAGATCGAGGGACATTGTGACGAGCGCGGGACCTCCGCCTATAACCTCGTGCTGGGAGAGAAGCGGGCGAAGGCTGTGCGGAACTATTTGGTCGAACTGGGCATTGGCGCCAATCGCTTGTCCGTGGTGTCCTATGGCAAAGAACAGCCGTCTTGCAGTGAACATGCGGAGCCCTGCTACCAGCAGAATCGGCGCGGGCATCTGGTGGTGAAGTCGGGGAAGTAGCCGGGACGAGTTGCCTGTGAGGAGCAGATAACGCGATGGGGATTGATGGCAAGATGAACGGAGCCTGGATTTCGTTCTGCGTGGTGTGCGCGGTGCTCACCGCTGGCTGCGTGGCGCAAGAGGCGGATCTCAAACGGACGGAGCGGGATCTTCAGCAGCGCATCAAACAGTCCAGCGATGAGTCGGCGCAGACTCGCGCGCGGCAGGGCCATGAGATTTCCGCGCTCCGGGAGCAGGAGTTGCCGCAATTGCGTGGCGATGTCGATCGGGCGTTGCACCAGGCGCAGGAGCTCCAAGGGAAGCAGGACGATCTCAAGCAGCAAACCAAGAAGCTTGAGCAGTTGACGGCGAAAATAGAGGGAGAGAGCGCCACGCGGTACGCCTGGGCTCAGAAAAATTTCGAGACGCAGGAACTGAAAAGTAAAGAAGACCGCGAGCGGTTCATGGCGGACGTGAATGTCCGTTTAGAGGATGTGAATCGGCAGACGGAGATGTTGCGGAAAGACCTGATCGAGGTGGTGCAAAAGACCGGCGGCGCGTTGATGAAGAATGTGGATGCCCGTCTGGAGGAGCAGCAAAAGGCGGCGGGCAGCAGCCAGGTCCGGTCCGAGCAGCTGGTCGAGCAGTTCGCGCAGTTCAGCCGGTCGTTGGCGGAGTTCCGTGATTCGCTGACGGGGTTGAACGAACGGCTGAGCCAGGAAGAGCAGGCGAGCAAAGCCTCGATGGCCCATCTCAACGAGATGAATAAGTCGGTGACCGGGTATTTGAGCGAAGTGAATAAGAGCCTGACCTCTGTGGCGCAGAAGTTTGCGGCCCGGTTCGACGAGCAGGACCAGCGTCTGGATATGTTGTCCCAGGCGATCGATCGAGATGCGCATCTGCGCGGGAAGAAGTCCGGCGCGCACCAGCCGGCCACGAAGCCGTCCCATCAATCATCGATGCCGGCTGTCTCTGCCCCCCCGCATGTTGAACCGGAGAACGTGCCGATTGAGGCGGCTCCGGCAGCCGGCGAGTCCGGCGCGTCGGCCCCACCTCACGTTAGTCAGGGTGGGGCGCATCAAGAGAAGCCCGAATATGAACGATTGCTGGCCCTGTTTCGCAGCGGGGATCTGGATGGAGCCAAAGAGGGGTTCGCCGCGTTTTTGCGGAACCATCCGAACTCCGATCTGTCTCCCAACGCGCGGTACTGGCTGGGCGAGTCCTATTACGGGAAGAAAGACTATCGGCAGGCGATCGACTCATATGACCGAGTTGAATTGGATTTTCCAAAGAGCGAGAAAGTGCCGGCGGCTCTATTGAAAAAGGGCTATGCCTATTTGGCGATGAAGGATACAAAGCGCGCGTCGTCTGCCTTTAAGCAGGTGATGACGTTGTATCCACGGAGTTCCGAGGCAGGGAAAGCTTCCGATAAACTATCCCAGTTGAAGGAGTGACGAGAACAGTGATGCATACAAAAACAGGCGCCACAGGATTGGTCGTGCTGACGGCCGGGACCGTGCTGCTGCTCGCCGGATGTGCCACGCATGCGGACTTTGTGGAGTTGCGTGATCACACAGCGGCGGTGTCGAAGTTCCAAGAACAAGACCAGAAACGGTTGGATGCGCTGCAACGGAGATTGGAGTCGCTGGAGCGGATGAAAGACAGCGACTCTGCGAAGCCGAAACCCGATCCGAGGTTCGATGAATTGTCTGCGCGGATTCAAAAAGTCGAAGGCCGGTTGGCCAAACTTGACGAGGCCTCGGTCGTTCCCGCTGCGCCCAAGCTGGAGCCAGTTCCGGGAGAGCCGGCCCGCCCGGCCAAGCCCCAGAAGCCGGCCTCATCCTCGGATGCGTCGCCGATGATGCCCGGTGTGCCGTCGCTCACGCCGACGTCGGCGTTCAATCTGGCCTATAACGATTATCTCAACGGGAAATACGATCTTGCGGTGGCGGGATTTCAGCGGTTCGTGAAAGATTTTTCCGGCACGTCGCTCACGCCCAATGCCCATTACTGGCTGGGCGAGTCCTATTATCAGCAGAAGGATTATGCGCGCGCGATGCAGTCGTTCGAATATCTCTCGGCGGAGTATCCGGGGAATGAAAAGATGCCGGCGGCGCTTTTGAAATTGAGCCTCGCGGCAGGAGAAACCGGAGATCTCGCCAAGTCGAAGAAGTATCTGAAACGGGTTATCGACGAGTTCCCCCTGTCGGACGAGGCAAAGCTGGCCAAGAATAAGCTGGGCGAAATTCGATAGTCGGACGTCCCGCGAGGTCACTCGAAGCGGCGTTCTCGTGATGGTTATCCTCTGGAGTGTCGCGTCATGCCCGCCGCCAGTTGTTCCGCCAAGATCCATGTTCTTCCTGACGATGTGGTCAGCCGTATTGCGGCCGGCGAGGTCGTCGAGCGTCCTGCCGCCGTCGTCAAAGAACTGCTGGAAAACAGTCTCGATGCCGGCGGGCTCCATATCACGATCGATGTGAAAGATGGCGGCTTGACCCTCATTCGCGTGACGGATGATGGAGAGGGGATCAGCCGCACCGATCTCCCCACGGCCTTCCAGCGGCATGCCACCAGCAAGCTTCGATCCGACCGGGACCTGACCTCGGTGACGACGATGGGGTTTCGCGGCGAGGCCCTGCCGAGCATCGCCTCCGTGTCCCATGTGCTGGTGACGACCGCGACCAGGCAGGATCAGGTGGGCGCGCAGCTCACGCTGGTGGGAGGAGCCGGTGGCGCCATTACGGACGCCGCCGCCGTGCCTGGCACCAAAATCGAAGTTTCCAATCTGTTTTTCAATCAGCCGGCCAGGAAGAAGTTTCTCAAGACGACCACGACCGAGTTTTCCCACATCAGTCATGTGGTGCAGCTCGCGGGCCTCGCCTGGCCGTCGGTGCATTTTCGTTTGACCCATAATGGCCAGGAGATCCTGAACTATCCGGCTGTGTCGTCGGATCGTGACCGCATCCTCCAAGTGTACCGGCCAGCTTTTTTAGATCGGACCGTTGAAGTGCGGGGTCGAGCCGACGGTCTGTCGATTCGCGGGGTGATGGTCGATCCGGTCCATGCTCGCTCCTCGAAGATGCCACAGGAACTGTTTGTGAATCGGCGTCCCGTTCGTAATGCGACGGTGTTTCACGCGGTCATGGAGGGGTACGGATCGTTTCTTCCCAAGGGGTCTCACCCGACCTTCGTGCTGTTTCTGGAAAGCGATCCGGACCGGCTCGATGTCAATGTCCATCCCACGAAGAAAGAAGTCCGCTTTGCGGAGACAGAAGCGCTGCATCAGTTAGTGCGCCAGTCCGTTCGCCATTCCCTCGGGGGGGGCGAGCGCAAGGCCATGGTGGGTCTTGCTCCAGCGGGTGAGTCGCAGTCGCCGCCGGAGTTCGCTCCGACGATGGAGCCGCAGTCTGTGTCGTCGCGGAATTCGTATCCGGCAGGATCGATCTCAGGTTTCCGGCAGGACTCGCGGAGCAATGGGCCCGACGCGGCCTCTCTCTCCGGCCTCGGCGAGGGGAGTCAGTTGGCCTTCGCTCAGGAGGCTGGCGCGGCCTATCAGTTGGCGGGGAAACCGGACATCGTACCGTTTGGGCAAATTCTCCGGACCTATCTCGTGGCGCAGGTGGGCGAAGAGCTGCAAGTGATCGATCAACATACGGCGCACGAGCGGGTCCTCTTCCAACGGCTTTGGCGAGGGTGGCAAAGCCGGGCGATCCCGTCACAGCCGCTCTTGATTCCTGAGCCGATCGAGCTGTCAGTCGCGCAGAGTGCATTATTGCTCAAGCGCCTCGATGATCTGGAAAAGCTTGGTCTCCTGATCGAACCGTTTGGCGCGACGGCGGTTGCCGTTCGTGGTGTGCCGGTCGGGCTCGGTAAGGTGGATGTGGCTGGCTTGGTGCAGGATCTGCTTGACGATTTGACCGAGTGGGACAGCGTGTCGTCGATGGAAATGAAGGTCCAGCCTGTTCTGGCCTCGCTAGCCTGTCATGGAGCGGTGCGCGCCGGGCGGGCCTTGGCCCTGCCGGAGATTCAGCAACTGACGCAGGATTGGGTCGAGGAAGGGTTGATCATGACCTGCCCGCATGGGCGCCGCACCGCGTTTCGTCTTTCCACGGATGAACTCGCCAAGCTGTTCGGCCGGGTTGGATGGACATGATGGCTATTCCAGCGAAGGCGGCACGCCGTCTTTCCCAGGCCCAGGTCCGCCGCAAGCCTGTCGTGGTGGTGGTCGGACCGACCGCTGTAGGCAAGAGCCGCGTCGCGGTCGAGGTGGCGAAAGCGTTCGAGACCGAGGTGCTCACGGCAGATTCCCGGCAGGTCTATCGCGGGATGGATATCGGGACGGATAAGCCGTCCATGGAAGAGCGCCAGGGTATCCCCCATCGGTTGATCGATCTTGCCAATCCTGATGAACCGTTTAATGCGGGCCTGTATCGCCGTCAGGCGGTCGAGGAAATCGAACGTCTCTATCGAGACAGCCGCCTTCCTTTGGTCGTGGGTGGCACGGGGCTCTATGTGCGAACGCTCCTCAATGGGCTCTGTGACGCGCCGCCTGCCGATCCGGCGATGCGGGAAGCCCTGCGGCAGGAGATGAAGGAGCTGGGGCATGATGCGCTCTATGCGCGGCTTGTCACGGTCGATCCTGTGGCTGCGGCGCGGTTGCACCCGCGAGACGAATCGAAAGTGATCCGCGCGCTGGAGGTGCATCAGCTCTCCGGCCGATGCATGTCGGAGTTCCAGGCAGAGCATGGGTTCGCCGAGCGGCCCTTTGCTTCCTTGATCATCGGTTTGAACCGGGACCGCGACGTGCTCTATCGGCGCATCGAGGAGCGGATCGATTGGCAGCTGGCTCACGGGTTGATCGATGAGACGAAGCAGCTCCTGGCTCAGGGCTATCAGCGTGACGGCGCGGCCATGAAGGGGTTGGGGTATCGGCAGGTGGCCGAGCACCTGGCTGGCGAGTACGATGCGGCTGAAATGGTCCGGCGGTTCAAACGGGATACAAGACATTTTTCCAAGAGACAAATGACCTGGTTTCGCAAGGAGCCGGGGATTCAATGGTTGATGATCGATGAGTCGGATTCGGTCGAGTATATCGCGGAGCTGGTGACCGGGCAGGTGGATCAATTTCTCACGACATTGGGGGAGCAGGGATGACACGACAGGGGAAGGCCGTGAAGGCGGATATCGGGATTATTGGCGGCAGCGGGCTCTACGACATCGAGGGGCTCAGAACGGTCAAGGAGCTTGCCGTGAGGACTCCCTTCGGCGCTCCCTCCGATAAGGTGGTGCTCGGCGAGTTGGACGGGATTCGCATCGCCTTTCTCTCGCGGCATGGACGAGGCCATCGGCTGAATCCCTCGGAGATCAACTATCGCGCCAATATCTATGCGCTCAAGTCGCTGGGGGTGAGCCGGGTGATTTCGGTGAGCGCGGTCGGGAGCATGAAGGAGTCGATCAAGCCGGGGGATGTGGTGCTGCCGGATCAGTTTATCGATCTGACCAAGACGCGGGTCTCCACTTTTTTCGAGGGCGGGATCGTCGCGCATGTGGCGTTTGGCGATCCGGTCTGCTCGTCGCTCGGGACGGCCTTGTCGGCTGCGGCCAGGACGGCCGGCGCGACGGTGCATGAGGGCGGGGTCTATCTTTGCATCGAGGGACCGCAGTTTTCGACCAAAGGGGAGTCGCGCTTGTATCGGCAGTGGGGCGCGAGCGTGATCGGGATGACGAACCTCCCGGAAGCCAAGCTTGCGCGCGAGGCGGAACTCTGTTACTCCACGGTGGCCTTGGTGACGGATTACGATTGCTGGCATGAGACGGAAGAGGCGGTGACCGTCGAGGGCATCTTGACCACGCTGCGACAGAATGTCACGCTGGCCAAACGATTCTTGCGGACGGCCTTGCGCGCGGTGGTTGAGGTTAAGGAGTGCCGCTGTCAGCGCGCTTTGCAGGATGCCATTATTACGGCGCCCGATCGGATGCCGGCTCCGCTTAGACGGAAGCTGGCCCTCTTGATGGATCGGGTTGTGCCGGTGAAGAAAGGGAAACGGTAAGCCATGGGAAAGTTACTCGTCGTCGGATCGGTCGCGCTGGATACGGTGAAGACGCCTTTCGGAGAAGTCAGCGAAGTGCTGGGAGGTTCTGCGACCTATTTTTCGACTGCGGCGAGCTATTTCACCACCGTCGATTTGATTGCAGTCGTGGGGGAGGATTTCCCTCCGCAGCACTTGGCCTTTCTCAAGAGCCGCGGGATCGATGTGACGGGGCTGGAGCGGAAGCCAGGGGCGACCTTTCGTTGGAAAGGGGAGTACACGCATCAGCTGAACGAAGCGCATACCCTCGACACGAAACTCAACGTGTTTGAAACCTTTCGGCCCAAGATCCCCGAGGCCTACCGGTCCCCGGATCTTTTGTTCCTGGGCAATATCGATCCGGAACTCCAGTTGGATGTCTTGCAGAAGCTTCCGCGTCCTCCCCTGGTCGCCTGCGATACGATGAATTTCTGGATCAACGGCAAGCGGGACGCCTTGTGGCGGGTATTGGAGAAGGTCGATATCCTGATCGTGAACGACGGGGAGGCCCGGGCGCTCGGCGAAGATACGAATCTCGTGAAGGTCGCACAGAAAATACTCGCGCGCGGACCCAAGCACCTCATCATCAAGCGCGGGGAATACGGGGTGTTGATGTTCAACGAGAAGCAGATGTTCGGGGCTCCGGCCTTTCCGCTTGAAGACGTGCGCGACCCCACCGGCGCGGGGGATACCTTTGCCGGCGGCTTCCTGGGCTATCTGACGGCTACGGGCAACCGTTCTCCTGAGGCGTTCAAACAGGCCATTATCTTCGGGAGCGTGATGGCCTCGTTTACCGTGGAAGCCTTTAGTCTTGACCGTTTGCGAATCCTAGATTACAAAGAAGTGCAAGAGCGGTTTCGCGCCTTCAAACAGTTGACCCATTTCGAGGATATTTCGTGATGCAACTTGCCTCAGTCGGTCCGGTCATGCGACCGCGGTGGTATTCGTTGTTAGCGGTGGCGCTGGTGGTCGGAGGGTTATCCGGCTGTGCATCGGATGAGTCGATCCAGAAGGCAAAGGGTTACTATCAGGAGGGCGTCGCGAGCCTGGATTACGATCAGCAGAAGTCCTTCGTATCGTTCCAAAAGGCTGCGAAACTCGATCCTGACAATAAGGAAGCCCGTTACGGGCTTGGCCATATTCTGACGCTGCAGGGTAAATTGCCCCAAGCGGAGGAAGAGTTTCGGGCTGCGATTGCGATCGATGGCAATTACTCGGAAGCGCACACCTATTTAGGCCAGGTCTTGGAGAAGCAGGGGCGGTGGCGGGAGGCGATCGCGTCGTTCCGTCAGGCGTTGGCCAATCCCTTGTATGTGACGCCGGACCTGGCCCGGTTCCATCTCGGCCGGTCGCTGGCGCATGAGGGGGACGATAAGGGCGCGATGGAAGCGTTCGAGGATGCCCTGGTGGTCAATCCGCCAAACGTTCCTCCGGCTTTGTTACACTTGGAGCTGGGGCGGGCGTATCACAAGCTGGGATTCGAACAACGTGCGAAGGAAACGCTGACCAAGGTGACGACGCTTGATAAGGGCGGCGAGTATGCCGCTGCCGCAAAAGAACTGCTGACACGGCTGAAGCCGTAGAGAGACATCTATGGAATCGATCGGAGAGTTTTTTAGGCAGGTGCGAGAGACGAAGGGGCTGACCATCGATGAGGTCGCGGCCAAGACACGCATTCGGACCGATTTCGTGAAGGCCTTGGAAGACGGGAACTTTGCCAAGTTGCCCGACCAGGTATTTGCGCGGGGCTTTGTCCGGTCCTATGCCAGGTCCCTTGGCCTTGATGAGGACGATGCCATTCAGCGGTTCGTGCAGTCGGCTGGCGCTTATTACGACAAGCAAATCGAACGGGACCGGTTAAAGCTCAGGCAGGCGGAGGAAGAGCGGAAGCGTCTCGCCAATCGCAAAGCTGTCGCGGTGGCGATCGGGATCGCGATCCTTACGCTCATTTTCCTGTTGAGCCGGGAACAGTCCTCGTTGTTGGTTCGCCGTTCCAGTTCAGACCTTTCGACACCCGCGTCCAAGCGGACTACGCCATTGGATCAGCCACCTCAGTCCGCGCCGCCCGCTCCGCAGCCTGAGGTGGCCCCACCGGCCCCCAAGGCTCAGCTGAGCGAGCCTCCTGTTGCGGCTCCCAAAGTAAGCGTGGAGAGCAATGTGAAGCCAGCGCCAGGACCAGCTCTCACGGTTTCACCGGTTCCGATGCCGCCGCCGATCGCTCCGGCTCCTTCGTCGTTGGGAAGCGATGGGCCGCTGGGAGGCATGTTGCTTGAGGGGGCTGGAACCACAACGGACGGGCAGTTGGTTTTGGATCTTGAGGCAACAGAACTGAGTTGGGTTGTCGTCCAAATCGATGGAGGCAGTCCTCAAGAGGCCCTGCTCAGGCCTGGTGAAAAGGGCCGATGGAAAGGCCAGGATCAGTTTGTTCTGACGCTTGGCAATGCCGGTGGCGTCAAAGGCGAGCTCAATGGCAAGCCGCAAAAGCCCTTCGGCCCGAGCGGGAAAGTGGCTCGCGATATCGTCATTAAGCGGTAACGATTTTCTATCCACGCCTCGTCCGGGGACCAGCCCTCCTGCAATCCTCATCGAGCCAGGCTCTGGGGCCGGCCGGCGGCTCTAAGGCCGCTGGTTTGTGGCGTAAGGGGCACGGCTGTGGCGCAATGGCGCCACTCCGCTGGGTCTGCCGAGGTCTCTAGGAGAGTGCCTGCTCCTAACTCGCGGAAATAATACGCCCTGCTATAACGGAACTCTGGCACGAGCTTTGAGTATTAGGTCCTGTGACAGGATAGCAACAGGCGGAGTGGCAGCGCGTAGGGGGCAGGGATTGACCGTTCTGGCGCAGCGTAGGTAGTCCCCCGGATTGCTTGACATCAGTAGAAGGCCGTTGCTATATTCGCCGGCGTTTTGTCGTCTTGTCACGGATCATGCGAGCCAGCGGCTAAGGCCGAGTTCATGTGCGGTGGTTAAACACAAAGGAGGCAGTCTGATGGGTTATGTTGCGAAGTTTTTGGGAATCAGCGCAGCGCTGTTGATGTTGTCGGTGTCGGTGGTGGGAGCTGAAGAGCGTGAGCCGCTGAAGCCCCGCGTTCCGGCTGATCAGATGAGCGATGCGAAGGCCATGAAGAATCCGGTCGCCGCGACCCCGGAGAACATTGCCAAGGGTAAGGCGCTGTTCGAGGGCAAAGGCACCTGCTTCAATTGTCACGGCAAAGAAGGAAATGGCCAGGGCCCGGCCGGTGCGATCTTGAATCCGAGCCCCCGCGATTTCACGAATTGCAAGTTCCACAAGAAGCGGAAAGATGGCGAGCTCTTCTGGGTGATCAAGAACGGCAGCGCGGGAACGGGGATGGTCTCCTTGATCCCGGCCGCGATCAACGAAGAAGAAGCCTGGATGATCATCAACTACGAGCGGAGCTTCTGCAAAGGCGAGTAGTTTCGTCGTAAGGTCAGTATAGAAGAGGGTGGAGGAATGAATCCTCCACCCTCTTTTTTTGTCTGCGAGTCGCGGGCGATGCTGCGAGGAGCCGTGGCGTGAGGGGTCGGCTTCATAGCTCGCATGGCCGACGCGAGCACCATGCTGAGGGAAACAGTTTGCGGTTGTCTGCCGGTTGGCTTGGCGAGAAGTGCGACTGGCTGAGGCGTCTTTTAGTGCGCTTCGGCGCCTCGGATGGCGGCCGGTTTGGCCAATATCAAGGCAGCAGAAGGATCGGTTGCGCGGAGGGCTGGAGCAATCAAGAGCCGCTGCTCCTGGTTCATATGGGCCTTAGAGGCCCAGAGCACTTTTTGGCTGAGATAGCCCACCGTTTCTCCGATTGTCACGTCACCGTCCCGATTGGTGTCAGCTTCACCGCGCAGCGCCCGCAGCAGATAGTAGGTGAAGAGCCCATGCCGATGTTGGTCGTCTTCCAGGCCCCGTCCGATACCGTTGACTCCGATGACATGGAGGGTTGAGCTTCCTGCAGGATTCCATTGGGGGAGGGCAGCCTTGGTTTTGCCATCAGGCCCCATACGCGACACAATGCCATCGAAGAGAAACAGGGTCTGTTTCGCCTTTAATCGAGAGAGCGCTGCCTCCAAATCCTTGAGTGGGTATGCCCGTGAGGTGCTTGCGACCGTTCCATCGTAGGGGATCAGAAACATTTCTCCTGTCGAAGACACTGAGGCCAGCCCGGCGAAATAGACAATGACGACCGATTCCTTGTTCATATGGGAAGGCAGCCAGTCCATCAGGGCTTCGTCAATATCCGGGCGTAAGGCTTTCCAGTCTTGTAGCAGCCTGACATTGGAGGCTGGCAACCCGCCGATGGACTGAAAGTAATTCGAGACCATCTCGGCATCCGACGAGGCGAACTTGCGGGAGGAGACTCGTTTGTCCCGATAGGCGCCGATCCCAATGGAAATCAGATAGGTGTGGGGCTGCCGAAATCCTGTTGCCATCGCAGGGACCTGATCCACATCGTCAGACTTGATGCCGGTCGGTTGGACCGACAGGGTCAGGGTTTGCGGCTGTGGCTGCACAGCGGCTCCTGACGTCGAGACTGCGACCTGGAGTTCGGCCTTCTGCTGTTGGACGGACTGAGGCAACGTGGCCGTAAACTCGATCGAGCGGGATTGGCCTGGCTGGAGCCGTCCGAGGGACAAGGTGGCGGTCGGGAATTGGGCCAGCAGCGATGCGGTTCCCGTCAGGCTGGCTGTGATTCCTTGCAGTTCCTGCTCGCCTCCATTCACGAGGTCGATGCGCACTCTGATGCGTTCGCCTCCCTCGAAGACCAAATTGCCGTTCTCGTCCAGCACGGTGGCTTTGAACGAAAGAGCTGATGGCGTGCCCTTGGCCTGCAGGGCCGTTGTTGCTGAGGAAGGTTTTATCGGCGCTGTTGCTGTTGCCGGCTTTGGGCTCCCTGGCGCAGTCAACTGGGTCCTGGCGGCCCGAATGAAATGCATCGCGAGGGTGATCCCGGCATCATGCACAAACTCTCCGATATTGCCGTAATCGCAGCGCCTTCCTGTCGGCTCAAGAATCAGTCGTTGGTTGTGCGTGAAGGAGATAGGCTGCTGGCCCAGCTCTTTTCCCGTCGCATCTTTAAACGTAACGAGTGTGTCGAGGGTGATATCCGCCGGCACCCGGTCATAGACATTATCTGCCCAGAGTTTGAGGTTCGAGCGTTGGAGCGTGATCACGATCTCCGTGTCCGGCTGGACCGGCGCGGCAATACCGCCGGTGACGGTCACAGCGCTAAAGTTTTGGGCTGCTGCATCAATCAGGATCGATTCGGCTTCTTCTCCCACATTGAGCTCGTGCGGGCTATTGCACCCATCGACGTAGGGCATGGTGAGCTTGCTAAAGGCTGGGTCGAAGGTCAGTTTGACCGAGTTGGCCAGCCGCGGTCCCATATCCGGCAACGGAGTTCGGTGGAGCGCTGACGACACCTTCTCGCAGCCCCAGAGCCCGCTTACAGCGATGAGCAGGCAGAAGGGAGTGGCCCATCGCAGGGTGCGTTGTTGAGGGGAGCGCGCCGGAATTCGTGTGATGGCCATAGGCTGAAAAATCTGTCTGTCGTGATGGGTTGGGTGGCTGAAACTCCAGGCGCACCGTACCGAAATGTCAGGATGAATGCAACAGGGCGCAGTCACGTCTTGCGAGCTTGCGAGCCCTCAGTTATCCTGCGCTCCTGGCAGAGGCGATGCTGAGAGAAGGGGCTCGAGACCGATGTTGATACTGGGTCTGTCGAACATGCGGGATGCGGCGGCGGCGCTGGTCGAGAACGGTCGAGTGATCGCTGCGGCGGAAGAAGAGCGGTTCGTCCGGGTCAAGCATGTCACGGCCCTGCCGGTGGAGGCGATTCGCTATTGTCTCCACGAGGCTGGGTTGCGCCTCTGCGACGTCGACGCGGTCGCGGTGCCTTGGAAATATTGGCAGATCGGCCGGCGAGGAGCCCTGGCCTTTGGATCGATGCTGCGGTCGCCGCAGCTCTGTTGGGTGAAGGGCAAGAGAAGCGCGGAGCGAATGGCTCAAGAATGGAAGGAACTGGCCTTTCTCCAAAGTCATCTCACCAGGCTGATCGATGGAACCGCCTGCCCGAAGCCAGTATTTCTGGACCATCATCTCTGTCATGTGGCCAGCACGGTATTGGTCTCGCCGTTCGACCGGGCGGCGGTGCTCATCGTGGACGGAGCGTCGGAAGCCCATACGACGATGTTGGCCAGGGCCGACGGCCCCGACATTCAGGTGCTGAAACGGATTCCCCTTCCCCATTCGGCGGGGCAATTTTACGCGGCCATCACCGCCTATCTGGGATTCAAGCCGGATCACGATGAATATATTGTGATGGGCTTGGCGGCCTATGGGGAGCCACGATTTGCCGCGGCTCTCCGTGAACAGGTCCTTCGCCTTCTT
>CAMDPZ010000031.1 GCA_945905765.1 Nitrospira lenta | reverse complement strand
AAGTCGGTGACGGTGATCACGCCAGGGCTCCAGGATGAAAAGAGAATATCAACTGTATCGGCATCATTCGTAGCGGAGCGCTGCCACCGGTTCGAGTTTGGCTGCCTGGAGCGACGGATAGACCGTGGCGGCAAAGCTGATCGCAATGGCAGAGCCTGCCACCAAAAGGACATCCATCGCTTGGACATGGACAGGAATTCTGGAGATGTAATAGACCGTAGGATCGAAGGTCCAAAAGGTCTGGATCAGCCAGAGGAACGCATAGCCGAGCGGAATACCGATGGCGGTCCCTGACAGGCCGATGATCAATCCGTTCAGCATGAAGATGCGGCGAATACTTGTACGCGTCGCCCCCATGGCCTTGAGGATCGCGATTTCCTTTTGTTTCTCGGTCACGATCATGGTGAGGGTGCTCACGATATTGAAGGAGGCTACGATCGTGATCAGGACCAAGAGCAGGAACATCATCGTCTTTTCCAACTTGAGGGCCGAAAAGAGATTGCGATTCATCTGCATCCAGTCGCGCGCTCCATAGGCAAAGCCCAGCGCTTGCTCCACGGAACGGGCTGTCTCGGTAGCCTGGAAGACATCTGCCACTTTAATTTCAATGCCAGTCACAGTCTGGCCCATACTGAAAAACTTCTGCGCCTCGGCCAGGTCGATATAGGCCAAGGACGAGTCGTACTCGTACATGCCGGATTGAAAGAGGGCGACGACCGCAAAGGTTCTGATCTTCGGCACCATCCCGATGGCGCTGACCGGACCGGCGGGAGGGGAGACGACATTGATGGTGTCCCCGACAAAGGCGCCGAGTCGTAGCGCCAACTCCTTGCCTAGGATGATGCCGGGTCTCTCTGTTTCGACCATCGGACCGGTCGGGTCATCTACCGGAATCTGCTTGATCTTGACCGGTCGTCCGAGATCGGCCAATTGACCGGCCGAAAGATTCTTGGCCAATTCGGTTACCAGACCCTCTCGCTGCGGGTCGATGCCGCGGAGCACGATGCCCTGCACGCCTGTTTGCGTCGTGAGCATGACCTGCTTGAGTACGAATGGAGTGGCAGCCACGACACCAGGCACAGTTTCGATCTGCTTGGTGACAGGCTCATAGTCGCTCATGCCATCCTTCATCCGGTCCTGAACGATGATATGGGCTGTCGTGCCGAGGATCTTGGCCTGGATGTCCTCTTTGAACCCGGTCATGATCCCGACCGTCCCGATGAGGGCAGCCACGCCAAGTGTGATGCCGGCGATGGAGACCACCGTGTTCAAGGAAATCGTCCGATTCCTGCGCTTCGCGCGCAGGTAGCGCAAGCCGACGAAGATTTCGTAGGGGAGGGCCACCGTTAGTTCTCTGGCCTGAGTTGTGGAAAGAGGACCACGTCGCGGATCGATGCTTGATCGGTGAAGAGCATGATCAGCCGGTCGATACCGATGCCTTCTCCCGCGGTCGGCGGCATGCCGTACTCCAAGGCGCGCAGGAAGTCTTCATCGACCAGATGGGCTTCTTCATCGCCTGCCGCCCGCTGCGCCGCTTGTCCTTCAAACCGTTCCCGCTGATCCAGCGGATCGTTCAACTCGGAAAAGGCATTGGCGATTTCCCTGCCGGCAATATAGAGCTCGAAGCGATCGGTCAGGGCCGGATTCGAATCCTTGCGCCGCGCAAGCGGAGAAATTTCAATCGGGTAGTCGGTGATGAAGGTCGGCTGAATCAGGTTCGGCTCGACGGTCTCCTCGAAAATTTCATTCACGATATTGAAGAGCGGCCACTTGGGATCGACCGCGATGCCCAGTTTTTTAGCCGCCGCAATCGCTTGATCCTTATCCTGCAAGACGGAGGGTTCGAGATGGTTCACTTCTAGAATCGACTGGTGGTAGGACCAGCGGCGCCAGGGGGCGGTGAGGGTAATCTCCTTGCCTTGATAGTCGATAACCGTCTTGCCAAGGATCTGCTGGGCCAGGGAGGAGACGAGCTCTTCCGTGAGGATGATCAGATCTTGATAGTCGGCATAGGAGACGTAGAACTCCAGCATCGTGAATTCAGGATTGTGAATCGTCGAGATGCCTTCGTTCCGGAAGTTGCGATTGATTTCGAACACGCGGGGAAAGCCGCCTACGATCAACCGCTTCAAGTAAAGTTCCGGCGCGATCCTGAGATAGAGATCGACGCCGAGGGCATTGTGGTGCGTGACGAAGGGTTTGGCCGCCGCGCCACCGGGAATCGGATGCATCATCGGCGTTTCGACTTCCAGGAACCCCCGTTCGATCAAGAAGGCACGAATGCCGGCGATGATTCTGCTGCGCGTGACGAAAATGGCATGGACTTCCGGATTGGCGATCAAGTCCACATAACGCTGGCGGTAGCGGGTCTCCACATCCGTCAACCCATGCCACTTCTCCGGGAGCGGTCTCAGGGCTTTGCTCAGGAAGGTCAGCTCTGAAACTTCGACGGTGAATTCATTGGTCTTGGTGCGAAAGAGCATGCCGGTCACGCCGATCCAATCGCCCAGGTCCAGCTGCTCTGCGACCAGATAGGCTTGTTCCGAGATGAGGTCCTTCTTGATATAGACTTGCAGCCGGGCCGATCCGTCTTGCAGTACCGCGAAACCGGCCTTGCCGAATCGCCGCAGAGCGACGATGCGTCCCGCAAAGGTGCAGGAAATTTTCTGCTCCTCCAGGACCTCTTTAGTCTTTTCAGAATGGAGCTTGATCAGTTGGCCCGCGCGGTCCTTCACTTCGAAGCGTGTGCCATAGGGCGCCACGCCCGCTGCGCGAAGGACATCAAGTTTTTTGATACGCTGCTGTTGCTGTTCGTTCAGTTCTTCCATTATGTGTACCTTTGCCGGTCGTTCTTCTTCAGTTAGCTATCGAACTCGTCCGTGCCGGACTGTTGATAGCTGAGCGCGGTTTTTCCGAGTTGTTTCATCTTTAAATAGGCTTCGATGAACCCGTCCAGATCGCCATCCATGACGGCGGCGACTTGGCCTACTTCGTAGCCGGTCCTGTGATCCTTGACCATTTGATAGGGCTGGAACACGTACGAGCGAATCTGACTGCCCCAGGAAATGTCCTTCTTCTCGCCGACGAGCGCATTGAACTCGGCCTCTTTCTTTTTCAGCTCCAGCTCGTAGAGGCGCGCCTTCAAAACTTTCATGGCGCCATTGCGATTCTGGAGCTGGGACCGTTCGTTCTGACATTGCACCACGATCCCGGACGGCAAGTGGGTCATCCGAATGGCCGTCTCGACCTTATTCACGTTCTGACCGCCGGCTCCACCGGCCCGAAAGGTATCGATTCGCAGGTCCTTGTCTTCGATCACGAGGTCGATTTCGTCATCCACCTCCGGATAGACAAACACCGAGGCAAAGGAGGTATGCCGCCGCTTGTTCGCATCGAAGGGCGAAATACGCACCAGCCGATGCACGCCGGCTTCGGCCTTGAGATAGCCATAGGCATAGGGTCCGGTCACGGACAGGGTCACGCTCTTGATTCCCGCTTCTTCGCCTGGAAGCAGATCCAACGTTTCGATCTTGAATTTCTTGCTCTCGGCCCACCGGACGTACATGCGGAGCAGCATCTGCGCCCAGTCCTGCGATTCCGTCCCACCGGCGCCTGGATGAATTGCCACGATCGCATTGTTGGGGTCCAGTTCGCCTGAGAGGAGCAGTTCCAGCCGCAGGGCGGCGAGCTTCGGTTCGAATTGATCCAGCTCGGCGCTCAGTTCCTTCAGGAGTCCGACGTCGGCGCTTTCTTCTGCCAGCTCCAGTAACGCGCCCAGGTCGCTCATCTTCCCGTCGATCTCACGCCACAACTGCAGCTCGCGTTCGATCGAGGACTTTTTCCTGCTGATCTTGGCGGCTTTTTGCGCCTGGCTCCAAAAGTCCGGTTGTGAAGTCTGTTCGTCCAGGTGCGCTAACTCGGTCGTCATGCGAGCGAAGTCAAAGATGCCCCCGTAGTTCCGCTACTTGCTCCGCGACGGCCCGCAGGCGACTCCGTACTTCATCCAACATGCGCGACCCTTTCAGCTTAAATCGGTGTGGCTGCCACTGTGTCCGGTTCAGGTCCCTTGGTGCGGAAATAGCTGAACAGGCACAAAAGCGCGCAGATTATAGCACAGCCATAGGCAAAGACATCCCCATGGCGGCTGTAAAACGTATGGGGACGCCAGGCCTGCATCCTGGCTCGCACGGCCTGTTCCGTGAAGATCGGCGTCGCCTCGACGATGCGTCCGAAGGGATCGACGAAGCCGGAAATGCCGGTGTTGGCCGAACGGGCGAAGGCCAAATGATTTTCCACCGAGCGGAACACCACCATCGCAAAATGCTGCGAGGGAGCAGCCGAGCGGCCGAACCAGGCATCGTTCGTGATCGTCACCATAAACTCCGCCCCGTTTGCCGCGAATTGCCGCACCAGGTCTGGGAAGATCACTTCATAGCAGATGGCGACGCCGAACTTGACCGGTCGCGGCTGCACGCCGGCCGTGCTTGGTTTCGGCGTCACCGTCATGATCGTCGGGCCTGGTCCCGCTTCGAAATCGCCGATGCCTTCGACCAATCGGTCGAGGAAAAACAGGAGCGAGGACTTCAACGGAATATATTCTCCGAATGGCACCAGATGTTGTTTGTCGTAGCGGCCGAGGAGTTGGCCCTCCGGCGAGAGCAGATAGGCGCTGTTCAGGAGATAGGGCTTTCGATCCGGATAAAAACGCAGGGCGGGGCTGCCGAACAGGATAGGCGCTTGCGCGCGGCTGGCCAGGGAGATGAGCTGTAGTTGATAGATCGGCTCCCGCTCAAAGATGAAGGGCGTCGCCGCTTCCGGCCAGATCACCAAATCGGTGGCATGGCCAAGCTGCCCCGTTAGCCGGTCAAACCGCGCAAGGGTTTCCTCTCGATAGGTTGTGTCCCACTTCACGGCCTGATCGATGTTCGGCTGGATCACCCCGACGTTGATGGACGAACGGGGAATGTGAGCAAAGGGCGCCTCTGATAAGGTTCGAAGGCCATATTGCCAGGACAGGCCCACCAGCAAGACCGCCACCGCGACAAGCTCCCAGGGGAGTCTGGCCGGACGGAACCTCCGGAGCAGAGGCATCAGCCAGGAGAGGAGTTCGGCCACTGCGACATTGACGAGCACAATGAGAAACGAGACCCCATAGACTCCCAGATGATCCGCAATCTGGATCACCTCGATCTGGCGATATTGCGAATAGCCGAGGAGGCCCCAGGGCATTCCGCTCAAGGCATAGGTCCGGATCAGTTCCAGACTCACCCATAAGCAGGGAACCGCAAAGAGCCCGTAGCGGGGAATCAGGCTCCGAAACCAGACGGCTCCGGCGGAATAGATGGCGACATAAAGACCCAGGTAGACGGTAAGCAGCAACATGATGCCGTAGCTGATCACAAGCGGAACCTTGCCGTAGATGCTCATGGTGGTGACCACCCAGGCCATCAGGCCGGTAAAGGCAATCGTGCCGGTCAACCAGCCGATCCAGAACGCCTGAGTTTTGCTCTTGCCGTCCAACGCCCAATGCAACGGCACGAGGGCGATCCAGGCTAATAGACCGAGGTCATAGTTGGGGAAGCTCAGCGGGAGGAACAGCCCGCTCGCGGCGGCGAGGACGAGCGAACGCGCGAGGGAATGGGTCATGAACCGCACCTTAGCGAAAGATGTAGAGGGATGCAACTTCCGGATCGACCGGGCCAGCTCGAGTAGGGTGTCGCATCCCGTTAATGCGCCAATGCTTGACTCATCGATATCTGAGGAATACCGTAGCCTTGTGGGGGGAGCTTAACGCCCCGAGGGAATATGGTTCATCAGGGGATCGAGTGTCGGGATGGTGTGCAAGCCCAGCTTGACTGGGAAGCCTGAAGTCCCGCCGAGATTTCCGCCGTACCTATGCTGTCCTCGGTAGGTGCGCGCTCCTCCCACCCTAATGGGCGCTGAACGATTCTCCGGTTTCGTCACGTTAACCTGTGAGAGGATGAATGGCCAAGTCTAAGCCGTCCGCAGCTGTTGCACCGACTGTCTCCTCGTCGAAAACTCTTTCTCCTCCATCAGCGCCCAAGAAATCCAAAGCTCCAGTTGCCCCGGCTGTCACGGCGGTGGAAATGGGAGCCAGGCAGCGGGAGATTTCCGTTTCGGAGTTCTTCACAAAGAACCGCCATCTCCTGGGCTTCGACAACCCGCGCAAAGCCTTACTGACCTGTGTGAAGGAAGCGGTCGACAATGCGTTGGACGCCTGCGAGGAAGCGGGGATTCTTCCCGAGGTCACGGTGCAACTGGAAGCCGTGGCGGTCGGAGCTGCGGCAGTTCCGGCAGCGAGCCAGGCCACCCGCTTCCGGATCACCGTCACGGACAACGGCCCGGGGATCGTCCGCCAGCAGATTCCACGGGTCTTTGCCAAACTTTTGTACGGCTCCAAGTTCCATCGGCTGCGGATGAGCCGCGGCCAACAGGGGATCGGCATTTCAGCGGCAGGGATGTACGGCCAACTGACGACGGGCAAACCGGTCAAAATCATCTCCCGCACCGGATCCAGGGCTGCGGCCCAGTATTTTGCCGTCCAGATCGATACGAAGAAGAACGAGCCGCTGGTGCTGGAAAACAAGACCGTCGAATGGGACAGACCGCAGGGCACCCAGGTGGCGATCGAAGTCGAAGGCCGCTATCAGAAGGGCCGCGCGTCGGTGGACGAGTACCTTGAGCAGACGTCGATTGCCAACCCGCATGTCCGCCTGATCTATCGCACGCCGGAAGGCGAGACGAAGGATTACCCGCGCGCCTATCACGAATTGCCTCCTTCGCCCAAAGAGATCAAGCCTCACCCCTATGGCATCGAATTCGGGATGTTTCTCAAGATGCTCCAGGAGAGCAAGAGTCAAACTGTATCGAGTCTTTTGTCGAGCGATTTCTGCCGGGTGCCTCCGGCGCTCGCGGATGAGATGTGCAAAGCGGCAAAGGTCTCGCCCAGGGCGAAGCCCCGAGACATTCGCGGCGCAGTTGCCGAAACCCTCTATCAAACGATTCAGGCCACGAAGATCATGGCGCCGCCGACCAACTGCCTCTCGCCGATCGGCGAAAAGGCGATCCTCTCAGGCCTCTACAAACAGATCAAAGGGGAGTTCTATACGGCAGTGAGCCGCCCCCCCTCGGTCTATCGAGGGAACCCCTTCATCATTGAAGCGGGCTTAGCCTTCGGGAAGGCGCCGGACAGCGTCGCGAAGCCCGAGAAGCAATCGATGCCTCTGGCGGAAGGAGAGCATGAGGAGGGAGACTCGGAACTCGCCCGCGTGATTCGCTACGCCAACCGGGTCCCGTTGCTCTATCAACAATCCTCCTGCGCCACCTTCAAGGCGGTGCTCGCCACGACCTGGCGCAATTACGGCATCACTCAGTCGCGCGGAGCCCTGCCAGCCGGGCCCATGGTCATCTTCGTGCATATCGCCTCCGTCTGGGTTCCCTTTACGAGCGAATCGAAAGAAGCGATTGCGGAATACGATGAGATCCACAAGGAAATCACCCTGGCGCTCCGCGAATGTGGGCGGCGGCTTGGACTCTTTCTGCGCCGACGCGAGCGGGCGGCGAGCGAGTTCCGGCGTCGCAACATTTTCGAGCTCTATATCGAAGAGGTCGTGGCAGCTTGCAACAGCCTGAAGGGCGGGAAGCTGCCCACGGAGAAGCTGAAAGCCCAGCTCCAGAAGATTGCCTCCTCGCGGACCGGCGGGATCAAGACCGATGAAACGCTGGGCAAGACCGGCGCAGGACCGGAAGGTCTGCCCCATTCCATCATCGTCACAGCGGAGGGAATTGAAGGGGAGGCGCCGGCCATCGCCGTTCCAGCCGTCGCCGAGGTAAGTGAGAAACAGCCCCCGGCGAAACAGAATCGAAAGCCCGCTGCGAAGGCGAAGCCAGCCAAGAAGAAGTCGAGTAAGAGCGCGACGGTTTCGATAGCTCGCAAGGCTCATCCGGCAAGAAAGAAAAAATAGGACGATCCATGGCCAAAACAAAACGGACAAAGAACGGGACGGTCGAGAAAAAACTGATCGGACTGGCCGATATGGTGATCGCCTCCGCGCAGCGAGGCAAGGATCCGACGATGGAGATTCCGCTTCGCGCACTTTCGAACG
The DNA here is from genome assembly GCA_945905765.1 of Nitrospira lenta. Classification (GTDB taxonomy): domain Bacteria; phylum Nitrospirota; class Nitrospiria; order Nitrospirales; family Nitrospiraceae; genus Palsa-1315. The sequence goes on along the minus strand of CAMDPZ010000031.1, from coordinate 18,682 downwards.
TGACCTTCAACCCTCGCAAGGGCCTGCTCGAAATGGGCAGCAAGAAGCAGGCTCGCTCATTTTTCAATGTGGGCATGGCCAAGAAATTCATGCAGACCATCCTGGTCGCCGATGCCCTCTCCGAACTGCAGCGAGCAGAGCTGACGACTTCGCTCAGAGAGATCTATTACCGGACCAAACATACGATCCAGGATTCGCATGAGAATACGTTCGATACCCAGGACGAATCGGACCCGATCATCGAGGATCTGGAAGTGTCGCTGGTGGCGCTCCGTGAGGAACTCCACGTGCGGGCGGAGAATGGCGGGAGTGTGGTCGGGCCGCTCGTGCTCGGCGACGACGGCGATCGCGTGGATTGCGCTAAGCTGGGGAAGGGCGGCTATTCCGTCCCGTCGATCGTCGAGCCGGAATATGTGGAGATCCGTCGTTGCACGGCGGACTTCGTGTTGCTGGTCGAAAAGGGCACGCAGTGGAACCGTCTCTCGGAGGACAAGTTCTGGCGGCGCTATAACTGCGTCTTGCTGACGGGGAACGGGCAACCGCCTCGCGGAGTGCGCCGCTTGGCGCGACGGCTGCACGAAGAATATAAATTGCCGGTCTATGTCCTGGTCGACAACGATCCCTGGGGCTATTACATCTACTCCGTCATCAAACAGGGTTCGATCAACCTGGCCTTCGAGAGCGAACGGATGGCGATCCCCAAAGCCAAATTCATCGGCCTCTCCAGCGCCGACCCAGAGCGGTACGAACTGCCGCGCAATGTCGGGATCAAACTGAACGAGAAGGACATCGCCCGCGCGAAAGAGCTGCTCAACTATCAGTGGTTTCAGAAGCCGGCCTGGCAGGCGGAGATCAAGAGGATGCTCGCAAGCGGACTGAAGTATGAATTGGACGCCCTCGCCAATAAGGACTTCCAATACCTCACGAAGAAATATCTACCCAGGAAGCTCAAAGAGAAAGACTGGCTGGACTAGGCCAGCCAGTCTCAGTCTAACGCAGGAATTTAGCTCGGGGGCAGCATCATATAGAGCCCGCCGATAATCATCGGGGCTGCCACATACATGGCCTTCTTGCCGAAGCTGTCGTAGACGCCATAGATCAGGATCGCGGCCATGAAGGTGAAATAGAGCTGTCCGATTCCCCGGTACCCAGCGTTATGTTCCACTGCCAGGGCGAGCGAAGGCGCTCCCATAAGCACTGCGGCCGAAAGGGCTGCTAATCGTTTCATCATCGTCTCCTTTTCAGAATGGTTAAGGCCCACGGGATTATGTCGATGGCGCGACCGCCGTATAAACAACAACGCCCTCATGGCGATACCTCGCCAGAGGGCGTCACGTCGGTTTCTGGTTATTCGCGAGCGCTAAGCGCCACGGGACTAGCAACGGGTCACAGTACACCTTTGTGCTGTATGAATCAGGCTGGCATGCTGCGCCTTTCACTGAAGGAAGTCAAACAGCTGGAGCCCCCTTGCTTGCTCCCCCGTCAGACCCGATGGTAAGATCGCGCAGCTGTTGGAGGGAACCGATGCCAAACGTTGTGCTATTAATTTCGCCGAGTTGCGGGGCCTGCCCCTCGGCAAAGAGTCTCTGGAAACAGTTGCGCGTCAAATATAGCTTCGGCTATCGCGAGGTGGATATCACCACCGAGGATGGCCGGCTTCTCGCAGACCGGCATTCGGTCAGGGCTGTGCCTGCCAGCATTATCGATGGGCGATTGACGTTCGTCGGTGTTCCAAGTCGCGAGAGCGCCGAGAAAGCGCTGTTGCTTAAAATGAAACCACGCGAGTAGGGAAAGCAGATTTCCATGGTCGATGACGACGACGATTTTGAATTGCCCGAGCTCCCTCGTGTCGACAAGGGACCTCCGCCGGAATGTCCGATGTGCGGCGATCCGATGAAGTTCATCGATGGCGATTGGTGCTGTGTCGATTGTAACGGCGAGCTGTTGGGACCGGAAACCGGCTAGCCTGTGATCTGTGATGTACTCTAGCCGCAAGAAGAACATCATGGCGCTCCGTCTTGTTTGTGCTCATCACCCCTCACCGATCACTCGTCGCGGTTCCTGATGCTTCGCATCGTCACAGGGCCTTTCCATCCAGTCCTTGAGCATGAGCTAATCGAAGATATTCTGCGCTGCAAGAGCAGCGATCCCTTTGCGCCCCTCGCGGTCATTGTGCCATCGGCTGCTCTGGTCGAGCAGCTGAAACAAGCTCTCTCTCGTCACGAGCCCCGATCCTTCCTCAATATCCATTTCCTGACATTCCACCAGCTGGCCCTTCGGCTACGCGACGATCTCGCAGCAGTGGCCGGGACCGGTCAGGAGCCTCCACTCCAGTTGGTCGATGATTTCTTCTTCGAACAATTAGTACGGCAGGTGGTCACACGCAACCTGCCGGGGCTCGAACCTCTCGCACGTTTGCCTGCCTCACCGGGAACCTGGAAAGGTCTCTGGGCCACAGTGCGCGACTTGAAAGATGCAGTGGTGGCCCCGACGATGGCCTTGAAGGCTCTCACGGAGGAGGTCTTCGAAGAGGAGGACCGGGACTGGCTCAGGTCCCTGTTCACCCTCCATGCAGCAGTGATGGAGGCCAGCCGATCGCTCAGGGTCGGTTCTCCAGATGATCTGGTTGCCTCACTCGGACGTGATCTCTCAGGCGCTCCATTTCTCAAGGGGCTGCAGCATCTATTCTATTATGGGTTCTACGACCTCTCCCAGGTCCAACTTTCCTTCTTCGAATCGGTCGTCCGTGCTGTTCCTGCTACCTTATATTTTCCCTTACAGGACCGTCCGGCCTTTTTCTTTGCCCGCCAATTCTTCGAGCGGCATCTGCTGCCTCTGGCAGAAACCCATGAGGATCGGAGCGGGGAAGGGGCGCGCATAGCCTTAACGGAGCTGGTCGAACTGTCCGTCATAAACGTGATTGGGGCCGAGGAGGAGCTGGCGCGGGTCTGCCGTGAAATCCTGACTCTGGTCGAGGTCAACCACTATCGCTTCGATGAGATCGGCGTCGTGGCCCGCACCCTGGAACCCTATCAGGCCAGGCTGCAATCGGTGTGCGATCGTCATCTAGTGCCCTTCACGACCACGGCTGGCAAGCCCTTGTCGCGCGAACCATTGGTCAAGACCCTCCTGCGTCTCGCTTCGCTCCCGCTGAACGATTTCGACCGTGGAGCGATGTTGGATGTGGTCACGTCGCCCTTCTATCAGGCAGGTGGCGATGGCAATGCCAATGAGGATTTTCGACCGGACCTCTGGCGTTCGCTCGTCTATACCCTGGGGATTACGAAGGGGGAGGATGAATGGAAACGTTTGGGAGAGCCGGCCAGTTCGTCCATCCTGCGCGATGCAGGGGCTGAGCCGGACAAAGACGATCAGCCAGCAACCGGAACGGGCGAGATCGCGCAACTGGGCTATTTATGGGAACTGGTATCGAGGCTGATTCAAGATTGCCAAGCCCTTCCTGCTCATGGATCGGTCGGCACCCTGACCGACGCATTTCAGTCATTGATGCAATCCCACATTCAGGTGCCGGACCTGTTCGAATCATCGTCGAGCAAGCCGGCCTTGCAGACGGATCTTGCCAAGGTTGCTGTACTGATTCGATCTTCTCTGGCCCGGTTACAGCAATTGGACCCGTTGGGAGGAAATCTCTCATGGGAGGAATGGGTCGATTTGTTTCAGCGGATATTGGATGAGACCAGTCTCCCTGTCGAGGAGGAGCGCCACCAAGGTGTGGCAGTGCTGGATGCCATGACCGCCCGTGGCAGGACGGTTCGGGCGCTCTTCATCCTTGGCATGAACGAAAAACTGTTCCCTCGCTATGTGCGGGAGGATCCCTTTCTCCGTGACAGGCAACGAGTCGTATTGGAGTCGACCCTGGGCTACAAGATCGATGAGAAGCTGGCAGGGCATGAAGAGGAGTTGTTGTTATTTGAGCTTCTCAGCCGCTCGGCAACCAACCGGCTCTATCTGTCGTATCAGCGGGCCGATGAGGCAGGGCGAGTCATGGCTCCCTCCAGCTTTATCGCCATGGCGGTGCGGGATCCACGATTCATCGCACAGGAGGAAGAGCGCGTCCCTCGCAGGCTGACCCAAAGAATCAGTGAGCAGTCGTCGATCCAAGACCTCTTGCCAGCAGAGGAGCTGGCTCTGGGTTGCCTCATGCAAGGCCAGGATGCGCTGCCAGTCCTCGATGCAATGGGACGGGATCTGCCCCTTGTCGAGCAGGGGCTCGCCACCTTGAAAATTATTGAGCGGGAATCTCCCGAACTTGGCCCGTTCGACGGGATGGTCGGAGCTCAGGAGTCGGTCTCATCGTCTGGCAAGGAGCGAAGTTTTTCGCCGACCTCATTGGAACGGTATGCGACCTGCCCCTTTCAATATTTTGCGGGCAAGGTGCTTAAGCTGGAGCCGGTGCGGCGGATTCAGGAGGATCACCTGCCTCCCTTGACGCTCGGAACTCTGGTGCATGAATCCCTGCGGGGGACCTACGAACGGTTGCTGTCGCTTCAATGGCCGGACGTGTTGCTGCCGAATTCCACGGTGCAAGCAACCGTGCATAAATCGGTGGCTGAGACCTTCGCGTCCCATGCCGCGACTCAAGGGACCGGACATGTGCTGCTCTGGACCTTGGCTCGTGAACAGGTGACAGAGCTGGTGACTGCTGCCGTGTCGTCCGATCAGGAGGAATATCTCGCCACCGGATTCCGTCCTGTAGCATTCGAGGCAGCAGCCCAAGGAGTCGTTTCGCTGGAGTCCGATACGACACCGGTGTCCTTGAAGATCCATGGCACCTTGGACCGGGTCGATTACCGAGCGGAGCCTCCGGCGCTCCGGATCGTGGACTATAAGTTTAAGCAGGGGAGTGAGATCAGCGCCGTCGATCGCAACCTGGCCCTGTCCGCCGTACGGGGACTTCGCCTGCAACCCCCTCTCTATGCCAGCATGAATCTGCCGTCGTTGCCTCCTGCGACCGATGTCCAATTGCTCTTCCTGGCGCCTGAGTGGAAGCAGCAGATCTCCCGCTCCACTTTCGACGCGGGCCTCTGGACCGGTCATACAGGCGACATGATCCGGCAGACCCTCTCCACCTTGATTCAGGGGATTGCGAATAGAGCATTCTTCATCCTGCCAGACGGCTATTGCGACTATTGCGAATTTTCCGGCGCCTGCCGCCGCCACGATGCGATGGCCTGGTGGCGTTCTTACCGGTCGCCTCAGGCCAAGGTGTTACGCAAATTGAGAAAGCAGAAGATCAACGATGAGTGAGGCACTGATACTCACAGACTCCCAGGACCGGTTCCTGGCTGAGACTACCTGGGACCGTAATGTCGTCGTCGTGGCAGGAGCCGGAACCGGCAAGACCACGATCCTGGTCAATCGCATTCTCAATCTCCTCCTGAGGGAGCCGAGCCCCCTGGCCATCACGGAGATCGTGGCCCTCACCTTTACTAATAAGGCTGCCACCGAGATGAAGCAGCGGCTGCGGGCGCAGCTCCTTCGCCTGACCGATCATGATGATGAATTGATCGAGATCTTCCGGACCCGCTACCATCTTTCCGCTGAGCAAGTGAGCGAACGGGCAACGGCAGCGCTGGAGCAGATGGAGAAAGCCCAGATCGGCACCCTCCATAGTTTTGCCGCGCACCTCTTGCGTCTTCATCCAATGGAGTCAGGAATAGATCCATCCTTTCAAGAGGATGATGGATCACGCTTCAAGGAACTGTTTCACTCCCAATGGGATCGCTGGCTGGACGATGAGCTGGGATCTTCCGGGCCACAACATGACCGATGGAGATTGGTGTTGGGCGGGACAGGCATCGAGGATCTCCGGCAGTTTACCGCTGCCCTCGCAGGGGATTTTGTCGATCTGGATGAACTGGAACGGCAATGTCGCGCCAGCTCGCTGGAAGGAGCCCTGCGTGACTGGGTCCTGGCCACTCAGGGTCGAGCCGCTACCATTCTGGCAAAACAGGATCGACCGAAGAGACGAAAAGCAGAGCAGATGCTCGCAGCAGCGGTACGGTCGTTGGAGCTGTTATTGGAAAAGGGGCCGTCAGGGTTCGAGGACCTTGCGCCGGATGAACGGGCGGTGCTGGAAAAGGATCTGGGGAAGGCCCCTGCCGGATGGGATGAGGTCACCTTCCAGGAGGCGGATTCGATCATTGGACTGGCGCAACAACTCCTTGCAGTCGACCAGTTCTACTTTCAAGAGGTCGTGACGCTGGTGCGCCCCTTCCTGGCTTTGGTGCAACGCCGGTTTCTCACTTCCGGATGGATTGCCTTCGACGGACTGTTGGCACGGGCCAAAACCCTCTTGCGCGACCATCCATCCGTGCGGGCCAGGATCAAACAGGCCTATCGGGCGATTCTGGTCGATGAGTTTCAAGATACGGATCCGGTCCAGTACGAGATCATCCTTTATCTCGGTGAGCGGACCGGCAGCCATCAGACCGCCTGGCATGAGGTGGATCTGGAGCCGGGTAAATTGTTTATCGTGGGGGATCCCAAGCAATCGATCTATGCCTTCCGTCGAGCGGACATTGAAGCCTTCGAGCGGGTGGTGGAGAAAATTCGAGCGGGCGGGGGAGGCATCTATTCCCTGGTGACGAACTTTCGCAGCGACGGAGCTGTGCTCGACGTGGTCAACAATGTCTTCGACCGGCTCTTCCATCCGACCGAACATGTGCAGCCGGCCAATGAACGGCTGGCAGTCAGGCCGCAACGGAAACCGGAAGTCTCAGTCTCCGGAGCGCAACTTCGCCTCGTGACTCCGGGAGAGGAAGATGAGGAGTTCGATGTTCAGGCTGCGACCAGGGCTGAGGCGGAAGCGCTGGCTCGCTGGCTGAAGGAAGAACTTCTCGTCGGTACGACCGTCACGGATCGCGAACGACGGGAAGGGCCGCTGCAACCGGGCCATATCGCCTTGATCTTTAGAAAATTAACCCAGGCCCAGGTCTATCTCGATGCCTTGCGCCGGTACGACATTGCCTATATCACCGACGGGGAAAAGCATTTTTACCGGCGGCAGGAAATCATCGACTTGGTCAATCTGCTCCGGGTCATCGACAACCCTCACGATACGATTGCGCTGGTCGGCATTTTGCGCTCACCCCTGGGAGGCCTGGCGGATAAGGACCTCCTGGCCCTCCAGCAGATTGAGGGATTGGACTATCAGCAACGGGAGCGGTTGTCTGCCTGGAACCATCCTCAGGCGGCACTGGTTGGGCGGCTCTACGAGCGATTGGCGGAACTCCATCAGCTCACTCCCTTGCGGCCTGTGCCGGACGCGATCGATCTCATCTTCGATCGGTTGCCGGTTCTGGAACTGGCAGCCGCTTCGCTCCATGGTGAGCAAGCAGTGGCCAATTTACGGAAGACCAGGGACATGGCGGAAGCGCTGGCTGATCGCCCCCATCTCACCTTGACCGGGTTCGTGGATCTCATGATGACCAGAGTCTCGGAACAGCCAGACGAAGCGGAGAGCGCTTTGGCTGAGGAATCGCTGGACGCAGTCCGCGTGTTGACCATCCATAAGGCGAAGGGGCTGGAGTTCCCTGTCGTGATTCTGCCTGGTCTGCACCAGGGTTCCAAGAATCTCCGCAAAGGCCCCTCCATCCATCATGATTGGTCGAGCCGTTGCTATAGCCTCCGGATGGGAGGCCGCTCGAATCTCGGCGCCTTGCTCGTGGACATGAAGATGGCGGCGAGGGAAGAGGCGGAGCAGAGGCGGCTCCTCTATGTCGGCATGACCAGGGCGCGCGATCTCCTGGTCTTATCCGGCGGCCAGACCAGCAAGCCAGGCCATGACACAGTCCTCTCGTTGCTTGGAGAGGCGATGACCGACGAGGCCATTCCCCCGGAAGACCACCGGATCTGCATCGGCACGAGCCGGCTGACTCGCGTGATCACGCAAGCCACTGTGGCAGTGAGACGGCGCAGACAGGAGCCTCTGTCCACGATGGCTCAAAAGCCGGTTCTCGGTCCGATTCTCATTCGCCGCCAGGCCAGGAAGGCAGAGTGGGAAACTCGTCGCACGACGCTGCGACGACTGACCCCTTCGAGCCTGTCAGGCCGCAGATCTGAGGCCCCTGTCCCTCGCATTGGGACAGGGCGCGAGGCAGACCTGTCCAGGCTGATCGGAATTTCCGCTCATGCGGTGCTCGAACAGTGGGACTTCACCGGGCCGCTCACTGCAATCAGCAGGGTCATCGAGCAGGCCATTCATCGCGCTGTGGCCCAGGACCATCTGGAGTTGCTGGCAGCAGTCAGAGAGGATCTCACCCTGTTGCTTGAGGGCTTCCTTTCCTCCGAGCCTTACAGAATGCTGCAACGGGCGACAGTGCTCGGGCGGGAAGTGCCCTTCGTCATGCCTGTAGGCGAGGGCCAGACGATGGAGGGAGTGATCGATTTGATTTACCGGCTTGACGACAGGATCTGGATTGTCGACTATAAGACCGACGATGTGGCGGCAGAAGATGTGCGATCGCGAGTAGACCGCTACAGACCCCAAGCGGAGAGTTACGCGAGAGCCGTCGCGAGTTCGTTAGGATTACCGTCTGTTTCGTCTCAGTTGATATTTTTGAGGCCTGGCGTTGCTGTCGATGTCTAACAGGAGGCTGCCGATGAATGTCAGATCCCTGAGTCTGTTCGTGCTGTTGAGTCTCACCGCTTGCACCAGTCCGATCACGAAACCGCCAACCGTGTTACAGGCTCCCGCTGGCATGCCTTCTGCCATCGTGACGCAATTGGAACGGGGCAACGCCTTGTTTGCCGCTCAGAAGTGGGCGGAGGCGGAAGAGGTGTATCGTCAAACTATTGTGGCAGCGCCGACCTTTGCCGAAGCGCATTATAATTTGGCTACGGTCCTCTATCGGGCAGGCAACAAGGTCGAAGCGAAGAAACATTACATGGAGGCGGCGAACCTGGCTCCCGGGAATAAGATCATCTGGGATGCTCCGCCATTCCGCGCGAGTAACTTCAACGATGATCTCAGCAAGAAGTCCTATTTGGATGCCAAGCCTCAGTAGCCATCGCGAGGAGCCAGCGTGACAGGATCTCGCCAGCCCTTGACTGTCTCGCCGGAAGAATTCGACCAATGGATTCAGGAGGCGCTGGCAGGACTGCCGGCCCCATTTGCATCGCTGGTTGACGAGGTTTCGATCGTGGTCGAAGAAGAGCCTTCCGCCGAAGTCCTGCAAGAATTTGAGTTGGAATCGGAAGACGATCTGCTGGGTCTCTATCACGGAGTTTCGATCGACGAGGCGTCCTTCTTTCAACCTGCTGGTGAACTGCCTGCCCGTATCGCCATCTATCGAGGCCCCATCCTGCGTCTCTGCCGGACAAAGGACGAAGTCATGCACGAGGTTCGCGACACGGTCATCCATGAGCTGGGGCACCATGTCGGGTTGGATGACGAGGAGATGCCGTACTGAAGATCTAATTGCTCAGGTGTTTAGACTGAAGGCTGAAGTTGATTCTTGCGGCCTTGGGCTCAAGCAGAGATGAATCCTCGTTGGGCATGAAGCCCAACCACTAAAAGCCTTCAGCCTAGCGGCCTGAGTAATTGCCTAAGATTTAGCCTGCATCGATGCGCGGCGTTGATAGCCGAGAGCAAGCATGAGGATGCCCACGACGATCATGGGAAGGGACAAGAGTTGTCCCATGGAGAATGAGCCCAGGATGAAACCGAGATGGGCATCCGGTTCGCGAAAGAGTTCCACGACCATTCGGCAGAGTCCGTAGCCTGCGATAAAACTCCAGAAGATCGTCCCCGGCGGCGGCAGGGTTTTCGCGACGATCCAGAGGAGGGTGAAGAGGAGCAGCCCTTCAAGACCCGCTTCATAGAGCTGCGAGGGATGGCGGCAGACAGGCCCTCCGTGCGGAAACACCATGCACCAGTCGACATCGGTCGCTCGACCGTACAATTCCCCATTGATGAAATTGCCGAGCCGCCCGAATCCCAGTCCGATCGGTGTGGCGGCAGCAGCCAGGTCCGCGACTGTGTAGGAGGGAATGTGCTGTCTGCGGCTGAACCAAAAGAGAGCGACGATGACGCCCAGCAGGCCTCCGTGGAAGGACATGCCCCCTTCCCAGACCGCCAGAATCTTGACCGGATGTTGCACGTAGTATGCAAAATTATAAAAGAGCGTATAGCCAACCCGCCCCCCGATAAACACCCCTAACGCAGCCCAGACGACCATATCGTAGACCTGGTCCCTGGTGAGGGGCAGGCCCTTCGACTCGACCCTTCGCGTAATCAAGAAGTAGGCGCTGGCCAATCCGATCAGGTACATCAACCCGTACCAACGAAACTGCAGCGGGCCTAGTTCAAAAAAAACCGGGCTGATGTTGGGATAGGGGATTGCGTGGAACCAGTTCATTCATGCCTCATGTGAGAAGTTGGCAGATCATAGGTGAGGCTCCTGTCCATTGCAAGCGAGGGAAGGCTTCACGGAAGCTGCTCGTCCTGACCCTTGCCAGGAGCCAGTTTGAGCCTGGCCAATCCCAGAGCTGTTGGTTTTCTGTCACGCCTGTGTCCTGACCTGTGAGGAAAAGGCCACCAAAAATTAGGCGATTCTCATCGCGCAGGCAGTCTGGTGAAGAATCGGCAGGCATCTAGGCGGTTTCTCCTGTGGCACGCTTACTGCGTAGGTACAGGGCATGATCGTGCAAGGAACCGGAAGTGCAGTCCTCATTCAACCGTAAGGAGGTTCACATGTCGGACCAGGGACGTCAGGTGGCAAAGGTCGCAGCGTTGGTGGCGGGCGGTGCGGTGATCGGAGCGGGGATCGGGCTGCTATTTGCGCCGCAAACAGGCGCAGAAACCCGTCGCGATGTCGGTCGCTACGCGAAGAAGGTGCAATTGAAAGCCACGAGGTTGAGCCGGTCGGTGCAATCAGGCGTAAAAGAAGTGATGGATCGCAGCAAGTCTTTGATCCAGAGAGATCGTCCGCGAGCGCAGATCGAAGCAGTCTAGAGCGATCGCCTCAGCCAAGAGATCTGTTTCTCCGGCAGTCTGCTCCAGCCATGGGGCAGACTGCCGGTTCGCCTAAACAGCCCTCACCGCGATGTGCCCCCTTCAGGCTTGCGGCTCTCCTCTCCTTCGTGGGATTATCCCAACTCCTTGCCAGCAGTGGAGAGGGGATGTGGCGAAATTGGCATACGCACAGGACTTAAAATCCTGAGTCGAGCAATCGACGTGAGGGTTCAAGCCCCTCCATCCCCACCACTTATCGCGTACTTAGACCGTGCCTCTCATGCCTCGATTCCTCACCTATCCCCCTGCTTTGCCCGTGCTTTGCCCTTTGGCTCCTTGATAGCGGCTAATTTCCTGACACCCTCTGTCAGGTCGCCCTCAGAAACAATGGCATATCGTCGATAGACGCTCTCCGTCTTATGGCCTGTTAGTTTCATTGCCGCAGACCGTGAGACACCAGCTCGTTCAAGGTTTCGTACCGCCGTACGCCTTAGATCATGGGGGAGCATTCCGGGAAGCCCCGCCTTTCTGCAGGCATCAGCCCAGGCTGTACGGAAAGACTTGATGGGCTTTCCATTGCGATGAAAGACGAACGAGATCAACCGTTCCTTCTTGGCCTGTAACTCATTCGTCTGCCTTCGCTGTTCCCTGAACAACTCCACAAGTTCTGGATGCATGGAAAATGGGAAGAACCGGCCTTCGTCGTTCTTAGTTGTCCCTGGCTCAAGCCGTATGGTGCCAGCAGACAAATCGACTTGGCGCCATTGCATCGGCAGCACTTCGCTTCGTATGCGCCAGCCAGTAAAGTAGGCGAGCGTAACAACCGGTTGAATCTCACTGGGTAAATGACGCAGGACGGCACGAAATTGGTCCTCCTCAAAGAACCCCGCTCGCGTATTGCTGACACGGAGAGACGGGAAGGGTGGGCATATCGATTTTCCGGCTTTCTCCGCAAGCCGAAAGGCACGCTTGAGAATGGCAAGATCATTCCGAATTGTCGCTGGCGCAATCCCTTCGGTGAGACGCGTGGCAATATAGGTATTCAAGCGGTCGAACGTAATGTCACGTGCCAACATACGCCCCATGCGTTTTCGTAGCGCCGAAAGAGAGGTTAGCATCCGGTCCTTTGACCGACGCCTGTTGACGGTATAGTCGTCGGTGATGATCGTGGCGAGCTCTTCGAATGAGGTGCGCTCCACCTGTGGGCCTTGAAAACGACCACGGCCAATTTCCCCCAGCCGTTTCCTCAAGAGGCTTACAGCCACCGGCCTCCTTGGTGACTGTGAGGACTCCCTGTATTTCACCCCGCGAAAACTATATGCAATCCACCAGGTAGGAGAAGTTCTCTGCTCTCCGCTGCGGCGATCACGATAAGTCGGTTGATACACACGTCCGAGGCCTCGCGTTTTCATGATTCCTCGTATTTATTCTGAGAGGCAAAGTGTTGTTCAATTGCTCTCTCTGGGAACCGAAGAGTTTTCCTTGTTGGCTGACTGTGGGGGAGACGCTTTTTATTCTGATAGACCCATTTGCGCGTGACATGAAACCGCTCGCAAACCTCCAGCACGGTAAGATAATGCTCATGGACTGGCGCTGCTTGTGTTTTGGCTGTCCGTGTAGCGGCAGCCATGAGCCGAGAGTAGGCGAGGGCTTTGAGTTGCTCCAAGGGGCCCAGAATGGCCAAGCACTGACCTAGATTGACGGTGCCAATCTGCCGTTCCAATTCCGCTATTAATTCGGAAATATTATCCGCTAATAGTTCTGCCATCGAGGAACCTCAGTTACGGGGCTCAGCCAACTCACTTTCAATAAACCGAAGCTTGCTCTTCATGGTTGCCACCGCCGCTGTGCCAACTGCTTTCATGACGATCTTGACGGCATCGGGTTCACCTTCCATAACCATGCCCATTAACAGGGTCGCGCGAATGTATTCCGACGGGGTCATAGCTGACTTTTTCGCCCACTTACTAATCAGCTCTTTCTCGGCTTTAGTCACACGGAAAAGCATGTTCTCGCTTCGCGTCTCATCCTTCATTCCGTCCCCCAGATTAGTAAGTTATGCAATGTAATGCAACGCGCATATCAATGTCAATGACACGGGAATATTTAAGTGCCCGTAACTTTCAATCGCGGCTTGCCCCCCCCCTCCAGTTATATGCTGATACGCGTTGAGGACACGCGGCAATCACGCATTAAGGTGTATGGTGTATCGGTGCACTGCGCAAGTCAGCATGCTACATGGAAAGTCCTGCCAAGGAAGAATCCAGCCTAGTCGCCCTAGACCGACCAGGAGCTTCAAGAGCGGGAACGCCAGATCCACCAAGTTTTAGCTGGGAAATGCAATGAAACTAATAGGAAAGTAGCGAAAGCGCCCCGGCCCTTAAGTTTCACTTGCTTTCAGCCGATACTACCAGTACGATATCGCCTGTGATATCATGAACAAAGAAAAGATAGATCAATGGAGAACAGAGCTGGCGGCACTTCGAGGCCGCCTGGCTAATATAAAGTACAGTGAAATGATCAGCTTTGCTAAGTCCATAGGACGAACCCAAGTGGCTGGAAGTTCACCGCCCGTTTATGCCTGTCATACACGGCTAAACACAAGATCATTATCAATCCATTATCATCCAGGAACGATGAAAAAGGGGACAGCCAGTGCCGCGCTGAAGGTCTTGGAAGCAGATATTGATGCCTGGGAAATGCTTTTGCCTGAAGGAAAAGTCTAAGGAGAACGACGATGTCCAAACCAACACCACAAGAAATCATGAAGCTTCCGTACGAGCGCGTTCTTATTCCAGAGGAAGAAGGCGGATATTCAGCATACATCGCGGAATTTGAAGGGTGCGCAGCAGACGGAGAAACTGCTGAAGACGCATTAACCAATTTGAATGAATCTGCAATTGCTTGGGTCTCAGCAGAACAAGTATCCGGCAGAAGCATTCCAGAAGCATGGAACCTTCAAGAATTCAGCGGAAAGATTCTGTTGCGTTTACCAAAGAGCTTACATCAACAACTTGCACGTCAAGCAGACAGAGAAGGTGTGAGTCTCAATCAATATATCGTTCAACGATTATCTGCTGATGTCAGGCAGGATATTATACTTAATCTTGTCAAGGCGGTTCTTGAGAATGAACAACCTTTTCCTGCAAGAAGAGAAAAATTCGAGACTAGAGAAACATCAGATAAAGTTTTCAATCTGCCACAGGCATGGACATCGATAGCACAGTCACGACAAGCGCCTATAATGAGCAGAGGGAGGAGGTAGCACATGAGCGATGAGAGTCATCTCCTTGAACACAAGGAACTAGTTGCGCTTCTTCTACAGAAGCACGATATACATAACGGCATATGGGGGGTTTATATTGAGTTTAAATTCGTCGGCTTAAATATGGGACCTCCAGGAGAGGTACTTCCTGCGGCTGTTACTGCAATTAGCAGAATCGGAATACAGCGATTCCAAGAGGAAAGCAATATCGCATTTGATGCGGCTATACTCAATCCAGAGAAGTCAGCAAGGAAGGCCGTATCCAAGAAGGGAAGATTACCAGGCACTGGGGACCGTAAATAGTCACAGAGAGAGAGATTTGAGACATTTATTTCCCTGGTGACTCCCGCAAGCCGTAATCAAACCGATACTCGCGCCAATTCAGCACTCTCTTTCTCAGATACTAGCCCAACCCCTGCAGCATCAGGACTAAGCGCACTACTCCGTGCTACTCTGACCATATAGATCAAGTGAAGCGGGGGCCTGCGGCCCCCGAGCCCCCAGCTGGCGCGGTCTGTCGATCCGCGCCAGCTCGTGCCTCGTCTTACGCGCAGGAAACCGAGGGAATCTGATCGGTGTGCTGGCCCAAGTGGTGTGGCGGTGAGCAACCGCGCCACTCTTCGGCTATTGCCCTGGCCGAGGGGTAATGGTGCGTGGCTCGTAATTGGAATCAGTGGGTGTTCCGGGACGTGGCACGGTTGCAGACCGCATACTATCTGAGTAGGCCAGCAGGCAGGGGAATAGTCTCACCCCTCATCTTGGTGAAGGGGCGAGACAATATATTTCCTGAAAGAAAGCGGCTACCCCTTGCCTGGTTTCTTAATGGAGCGTGTCGTGGCTGCCTGACCCCGTACGCCAGCGCAAGAAAGACAGAGCCAGGCATCGCAGGCAACCCGTTCAGCAAGGTAACAGACCCGCGCCCAGGCCCTCTCCGCATGGCAGAACTCGCAGAGCCGTTCCTGTGTATGGTCTCGACAGAGCCAGCCCTTCCGAGCTCGATCATAAAGTGTCCCCTCAGCGCCACAGGTAGACGGCCCAAACAGTGTGCTGGTTTTCACGATACAAGGTTTCATGCTCCGCCTCCCAATTTGCCTATAGCGTGGCCTGCACCAAGCCACGGCCCACGACTAATTGCACAATACGATCACCCATCAAGATCGCCTGCCCAGCTAGAAGCTCTTCCCAGGTTCGAATCAAAATGAGCATCGGCAGTTCTGGCTGCATTCCCATGATCCTCAACGTATTTTTGTGCTGCCACTGTTTTCTCAGGACTCCCCATACGGCACCGATTGGAAATCCCAAGGATCGCTTCCACGACCAACTCATGTTCACGTAGCCGCACTGGTCCTGGACATACTGACTGATCACATAGCGGCTGAGCCGGTTACGGGACTTTCTGCCAGGCTTGTAGGCTTTGATCCAGACGATCGGCGCACCATGGATGCTCTGCCACTGGGCTGAGAGCCATCGCTGATCAATCCAGAACTTCCGGGCTTGCTCACCTGCTGCCGGCCGCCAAGCCCAAAACACATGCAGGACGCCGTTTCCCTCGGCTGTGCGGACCTGGTAATACTCAACCTGTTTATATCCAAGCCGCTCTTCAATCCGTTGCCTGAGCCGCTTGTGATTGTAGGTGAGCCTTGAGCCATCACCTCCATCGGCTGTGGAAAGGGTTACCCAATGCACCTGGTAGCCGTGCGACTCCCAAAAGAAGAGTAGGGATCGTATGCGGTGATACCCGCGTTTCTGCTTCCGGCTCCACTCGGGCTTTTGGTTGTCTGTAGCTCCTTGAATCGAACGATACCTGTCTCCCATTGCTCCCTCCTTGCTCACGTAGTAGCAGCGGACTGCTTTGCCCGTGCTTTGCCCCTACAGATGGGCGAGAGGGAGATATGCGAGAAAATCGAGGTACGGTCTGTTCGATAAATTCTTGATTCGAGAGGGTCAAGCACCTATAGTGCCTCGTAGTACAAACTGGTGGGCGAACTTAAAATCCTGAGTCGAGCAATCGACGTGAGGGTTCAAGCCCCTCCATCCCCACCACCGTAACGAGTCCCCCTACGTTTTCCTCAATGTCCATCAGCGGAGGTTTCATGACCGGCAGATCTCCCTCTCAACGATTTCTCGTGCTGGGATCTGTCTTGGCTGGATTGGCGGTTGCGGCCGGCGCGTTCGGCGCCCATGCGTTGAAAGAAATTCTGGATGAGCACAGGCTGCAAGTCTTCGACACAGCCACCCGCTACCAGATGTATCATGCCTTCGGACTCTGTATCGTGGCTTGGGCGATCGATCGTTATCCAGGACAACGGCTTGAGCAGACCGGCTGGCTCTTCACCATCGGCATTGTTCTTTTTTCAGGCAGTCTCTACGTGGTGTCTCTGGCAGGAGTCCGCTGGATGGGCGCCATCACACCGATCGGAGGGGTGGCGTTCCTGGCAGGCTGGCTGTTGTTGGGCTGGCGAGTTTGGCGGAGTGCGATATGCGAGGCGGGCGGGAAAAGCGGGACGAGCGAGACGGGGGATGGTTCGAGGTCCGAAGTTCGAGATTTTTAGAACTTCGAATCCTAAACTTCGAACTTAGGATCGCGCCCTTCTCGCCAATCTCGCGCGTTACCGCGTTACGTTAAGGCGTGCAGCTTGCCGATCGCTTTCCGCTGATCGAGCCCCAACCGCCCTGGGAGTTCACGAAAGTTCCTTCGAGCCTCTGACCTTCTTTGCTGAATTGCAGACTATCTTCCTGGACCTGGCCATCGATCTCCCACCGCAAGTACACATTGTCGCCTAGCACGATCGTTTCCACGAGACCCGGGGTTGGCTGCGCCGCGCCGACCGGGGGAAAAAGGAGCGAGAGCTTCTGCTCTTGATGGTGTTGTTGGTGATTGTGGACGATCCATTGCCAGGTTCCGCAGAGCCTGGTCTGCCCGCGAATCCCGCGCACCCGGTCCTTCCAATTCCTGATCCGATCCCATTCCTGATAGGTGACCTGGAGCGCGTCCGTTTCCAGACGGGCGGCTCGCTCCACCAGCTCTCCCTGATTTCCATTGGCCCAGTCAGGGGAAGCTGCTGCATCGGATAGTTGGGTCAGCGAATTGTGCCAGGGGGCTTTGTCCTGTTGCGCGAGCCAGGTCAGAGACTTCGCCGCTTTGGAGAGCCGCTCTGTGACAGAGGCGAACTGCCGATCCTTCATGCCTTGTCTGATCGTAGAGGCAAGATGCCAGGCGGCCAAACTGCCGATGAATCGATGGGTCGCAGCAGTCAGATCCGGCACCAGCAGTTCTTTGGCGACCTTGACCGGCAAGGCATTGGCGCCCAGGGTCCTGGCCGCATCGCTCAGCTGGAGAGCAGGACCGATCGTGGTCACGAATAACGCGATGGCTTCCTTGTCCGATTCCAGCTTCGCAAGCCGATCGGCATGGGGCTGTATGATCGAGGGGAAATCAGGCGTGGCGCTGGGAAGGGATTCGTAGGCCATGGCATCGAGCCATGATCCAAAGAGGGAGATTGCCGCGAAGGCCAGGGCCAAAAATATTCGAACAGGGATTAGCTGAAACGGTCGTACCTGCTGGCGCATCGCGCGACTCTGTCGTTGAGACAATGTCATGGGAGACCGGTTAGGTGCCCTGGAAGCAGGTCTTGAGAAAAACGGCGGTGGCTTCCCAGGCTTCTGCCGTTGTGTCAGCCCGATAGCTCTCCACCCGTTGCTCGTTGCAAAAAGCATGAGGAGCATTGGGGTAGGTCTTAATCTCGACGCGTTTTTTATACTCGGCCGCAGCGGCGCGAAGCCGGTCCACGTCGCCACTGGGCACCCATTGATCCTGCCCTGCCTGGTGGTAGAGCAGGGGAGGGTACAAATCTTTGATCTCGGTCGCAGGCTGCGTCACCCGCCCGTAATAGGAGACCGCCGCCCTGAGCCGTTTCCTCTGACAGGCGAACCGGATCGCGTAAGACCCGCCCATGCCGTAGCCGACAACTCCGTGGATGTTTTGCTTGATGTGGTCGCGCGTATTGAGAAATTCGCAGCAGGAATTGATGTCTTGCAAGACGAGCGTTTCGTTCAGTTTGGCCATGAGCGCATCCGCGACTTCTGCATTCGCTGTCACCATGCCGCCCAATCGCCCGTACAAATTCGGAATGATGACTCCGTAGCCTTCGCAGGCCAGTCTGGCTCCGAGATCCTTGATCTGCGCGGTCAGCCCCCATTCTTCATGTAGGAGGACGAGCCCTGGGTAGAGCCCTTTGGGCTGGGGCCAGAACTGCACACATTCGACATGCACATGTTTCGACACGCGAGTCTGGATATAGGGATCGACGGCGGCGTCTGTCAGAGTCGGAATGGCGATGCCGCTCGGGAAACGAGCAGTGCCTGTGCCAATTTGATCGAGGGTAAAGGGGGCGATGGTGGATATCATTGCGGCAATCTCTTTTCCATCAAGGCTTTGC
>CAMDPZ010000030.1 GCA_945905765.1 Nitrospira lenta | reverse complement strand
TCTGGATATAGGGATCGACGGCGGCGTCTGTCAGAGTCGGAATGGCGATGCCGCTCGGGAAACGAGCAGTGCCTGTGCCAATTTGATCGAGGGTAAAGGGGGCGATGGTGGATATCATTGCGGCAATCTCTTTTCCATCAAGGCTTTGCTGGTGCGCCCTTTTCAGGCAGGGCCGATATAACGCGAGGTACTATAGGGACCGTGCCGCTGGGTTGTCAATCTGGCGGCCGGGACTGTCAGGTTGACCAATCGCGTGATCGCGATTACAGTTTCCCCGCACAAGAGGACAGATGACAACCACAACGCTTGGAATTGGGCTCATCGGTGTCGGCCGCCACGGCAGCCGCTATCTCCACCATCTCACGCAGGATCTGCCAGGGGTGAGACTTGCGGCTCTCTGCCGGAAACGAATCGGGGAGGGGCTGGGCAAGCTTCCCAGGCCAGAGATCCCAGTCTATGGAGACTATCGTGACTTGATCGCCGACCCGGCGGTAGAGGCAGTCGTGGTCGTCACGCCTCCTTCGCTCTGCCTTGAGATCTGTCTGGCTGCGGTGAAAGCAGGCAAGCCGCTCCTTATCGAAAAACCGTTAGCAGAGACAGGCCCTGCAGCGCGAGCCATGGTGACAGCGGCAGAAGCGGCGAACATCGTCCTCATGACCGCGCAGACCCTGCGCTTCGATCGGACGATTCTCTTGTTGAAAGAACGTTTGCCTGAAATTGGATGGCTCCGCTACGCCACCTTCACCAGCCGGGTTGAAACGAAAGCCAGCTCCCAGGCCCTGTCACCGATGCCGGGGCAGCGAGGGGCGCTCCTGGAATTGGGAGTACACCTGTTAGATCTCGTGCCCTTCCTCACTGGCGAGCACATCGTAGATGTCCGCTGCGAGATGGACCAGCTCCCGCCTCTGGCGCCGGAGACCATGGCGCTCGTGCAGGCCCATACTGCGAGTGGCATGAGATGTGTCATGGACATTGCGCGAGTCGAATCAGGCAGAGTTGCGAGGACCGAGTGGGTGGGAACCAAGGGACAGCTCACCGCCGATTGGTGTCGCCAGCGAGTGATCGGCGTCATCGGGGACGCTGCTCCCCAAGAATGGGTCGTCCAACCGCAGCAGACGATTCTCGCCACGCTCCGTGCCTTCGTCCATGCCATTCAGACGAAGACGCCCCCGCCGATTACCGGGCGCGATGGCTGCCGCGCTGTTGAGGTGGCCGACGCCTGCTACCGTTCGGCAGAACAGGGCGGGGCCACCACATGCGTGGACTCCAACACCCTCGAAATGTAACCGGTGAGGGAGCGGAGCGAATGGCGTATGGCGTATAGCCCAGATACCGACAATTCTGTGTTGCTTCCACGGGCATGCCATCGGCCATAAGCCATACGCTATATGCTCTTTTCTTCTAGGCGTCGGCCACGATGTGCGTGTCTGTTTCTTCGACTCCCTCGATCTGGTGAATCTTCGTGATCACCACATCCGAGAGGGCCCGTTCGTCCGCCACACTGATGAAGACGATGATGTCCGGCCGCCCGAAGCAGGAATGGGCCTGCTCGACGCCGGGGAGGCGCTTGAGGGCCTGCAGCACATCTTTCGTCCGTCCGGCTTTGACCTTGATCAGAATATACGCTTTGGTGGCCATGGCATCCTCCCTGTTACGGTTACGGTGCGCCGCCCGGCATCTCCCGCCGTCGTTGCGCAAACACCTGGTGAATATTTTGCCCCCGTTGCATGAAAGCGGTCTGCGCCTTTGCCACGAGTCCCATCAACCGATCGAAATCCTCCAGACTGACGTTGAACTGGCGAAAGCCAGGCGCGAGTAGCGCTCGCTGATCGGTAGCTGTCGCCATCCACTGTCTATTGAGCGCTTCCAGCACCTCAGAAGTCCAGCCTAATGCACGAAATCTGGAGAGGCTGTCGCCGGCAGACTGTTCCTCCTGCGTTGCCAGAGCCTGACTCAGAAATCTCTGCAGGGTAGGATCAGAACTTTTCATAAAGGCCGATTGAAATTGGATGACGAGTTTAATGACGCGATTCGCTTCAGGGGTCTCTTCCGGTGGCAGCACATCGGCATCCTGCAGCGTCGCCAGGACTGCCATCGATGCGCCAATCGGTCCGGTAGGAGTGGAAGCACGGCCAGGCATTTGGGCTAAGACGGGACTGACAGATCCCATGATCAGACCACTGAGAAGGAATGAAAGATGCAGTGAGCGTGAAATAATACCCATTGAGGAATTATACAGATGAAATGAAACCATATCACGCGAGTTTTTGCCTCGCTCGGTTGAAACAGAACGCCACGGTTTCTATAATCCAACAGCCTTTCGCCTTGCACCGGAGCGGCCCATGCTCGCCAAGGTTCTGAGCGTTGCACTCGTCGGGATCGATGCGCACCTGATCGACGTGGAAGTCGATATTGCCGGAGGCCTGCCGCAATTCTCGGTCGTCGGTCTTCCCGATGCCACAGTGAAGGAAAGCCGCGACCGCGTCCGTTCCGCACTCAAAAATACCGGGTTCCATTTTCCCGCCAAGAAGATCACCGTCAACCTCGCGCCGGCGAACATTAAGAAGGAAGGGTCCGGCCTCGACCTGGCAATGGCCATTGCCATCCTCGTCGCGGAAGAGGTCATTCCGCCCGAGAATGTCCGGGGCTGCGTCTGTGTCGGAGAATTGTCGCTGGATGGCCAGATCAAAGCAATTGCCGGCGCTTTATCCATTGGGATCGCCTGTCGCCAGGACCACCGTCTGCTCTTGCCGGCAGAGAACAGCCAGGAAGCTGCAATGGTGCAGGGCGTGACAGCCTATCCGCTCCACACGCTCCCTGAGGCAGTGGGATTTCT
The DNA here is from genome assembly GCA_945905765.1 of Nitrospira lenta. Classification (GTDB taxonomy): domain Bacteria; phylum Nitrospirota; class Nitrospiria; order Nitrospirales; family Nitrospiraceae; genus Palsa-1315. The sequence goes on along the minus strand of CAMDPZ010000030.1, from coordinate 24,419 downwards.
TCAAGGCAAGGTTCCGCTGGCTCCTGCCCAGGCAGACCGAGATCGATTTTTTACCACCAGGCCGATTGAGGATGAGGACTATGGCGAGGTGAAGGGGCAAGACCATGCAAAGCGCGCCTTAGAGATTGCCGCAGCAGGAGGGCACAACCTTTTGATGGTGGGCCCGCCTGGATCGGGCAAGACCATGTTGGCCAAGCGCCTTCCGACGATTCTCCCGCTCATGGAGCAGGAAGAAGCGATCGAGACGACTCGCATCCATAGTGTCGCGGGACAATTGACCGCCGATCATCCGCTACTCACCGTCCGTCCCTTTCGCGCGCCCCACCATAGTATTTCCGATGCAGGACTCATCGGAGGAGGCACGATCCCCCGGCCAGGAGAAGTCTCCCTGGCCCATAACGGCGTATTGTTTTTGGACGAGTCTCCGGAGTTCCGCCGTCCGGTCTTGGACGGATTACGTCAACCGTTGGAGGAGGGAGAGGTGACCCTGACCAGGGCCAGCGGCTCCCTCCGTTACCCGGCCCGCTTCATGTTGATTGCCGCGATGAATCCCTGCCCCTGCGGCTATTATGGGGATCGCTCGCATGAATGCCTCTGCAGTCCGCAACAAATCCGCCGTTATCGAGCTAAATTGTCGGGGCCGCTCCAAGACCGGATCGACATGCATATCGAGGTGCCTCCGGTCTCCATCCGTGACCTCCACGACCAGGGTCCCGCGCCGGAAAGCTCCGCCACGATCCGCTCACGCGTCCTGGCTGCCAGAGACCGGCAGCGCCACCGGTACCGTCAGGACGGGATCCATACGAATGCCCAGTTGAAGCCGCGCCTCCTGAAGCGGTATTGTGGCCTGGCGGCTCCGGCTCGTGAACTGCTCGAACAGGCATTGGCGAAACTCGGGTTGTCTGCGCGGGCCCATGGGCGCATAGTGCGGGTGGCGAGGACTATTGCCGATCTCGCAGGCTCTGATACGATTGAGCCGGCGCATCTGGCAGAAGCGATTCAATATCGCAGTCTCGACCGTCGGATGGAGTTTTAAGGAATGATGGTGGCAACCATGAAGGTGTTCGTCTGGTGGTTTGTGGTCGGCTCGCTCATGGCGCTCGCCGTGATCATGCTGCAGGGCGGCATCAGGGAAGTCATGCAAGCGCAGGGATCTGTGTGGGAGCTCAAACTGGTCGAGCTGTTCACCACCATCATGGGCGGGGGGCTGCTCGGCGGCTGTCTCGCCTTAATCCTGGATCGGATCAAAAAAGCCTAATTCGTTTTCACTTCGTAGGGAAATGAGGATCGACATGGATGTGGAAGTAGGTTCGAACCTGTATCGCAATACCGACGGCACGATCGAAGTCGAGGGGATTCCGCAGATTCAGCTCGCCGTGAAACAGACGACCGGCGCCTTGCTCGTCAATTTTGCCCTGTTCGATGCGGCAGGGAAAGTGACGGCCAAGCTCAACGACAGCACGCTTATGATCAACGAGAAGCGCGCCTACGAAGTGAGCAAGACGCCGAAGAGTCTGGAGCTCACCCATCTGGCATCGGGAAACGTGATCTTGAAGATGGAACTGAAGGCGGCGGACCTGGTGGCCTTCACGAAAGGGGCCTTCCACACGATCAAGGGCCACCTGTTCGAGGTCTCTCCCACCGAATGGAAAATCGACAAGCTCCGTGCCAGCGGCACGACGCAGGATGTAAAGGGCGGGTCCGTCGTCCTGGGCTAAGGCCGAATAGCAGGATGCTGAAAACGTCCGTCAGCTTCGTTCTCGCATCGTTCAGACCCTCAACGTACCCCTGAGGGTACGCCTCGGATCTTCACTCGCTGCGGCCTTGCTGAACGGCCATTTTGAGCATCCTGCTGGGATATTCTATTCATGTCCCTGATGTGTAGGCCATTACAGTTTTGCTGTGGTGAATGGTGTTTTCACAGCTTCCTATCCCGTGACTGTCGGCACGATCACGATGTGCTGATCTTTCAGATCGACGGTCGCCGTATCTCCATCGCGCAATTCGCCCTTGATCAATTGCCGCGCCATCGGCGTTTCCAGTTCCTGCTGAATCAACCGCTTCAAGGGTCTTGCTCCATAGACCGGATCGTAACCTCGCTCACCCAGGTGCCGTAAGGCAGCCGGTGTGATGGTAAGAGTGATCCGCCGCTCTGCCAGCCGGGCTCGTAGCCGCTCCAGCTGAATCTCCGCGATCTTCGCCAGCTGCTCCGTTTCCAGAGGATGGAACACTACCGTCTCATCCACACGGTTCAAGAACTCAGGACGGAAATGTTCTCGCAATTCCACCATCACGAGGGCACAAACCTCGTCATAGGAGGCGCGCCGTTGCTGCGCCTCAAGGATCTGCGGGCTGCCGATATTCGACGTCATAATTAAGACCGTGTTCTTAAAATCGACGGTCCGTCCCTGTGAGTCCGTCAGCCTGCCGTCATCCAAGACTTGCAGGAGAACATTGAAAACATCGTGATGGGCTTTTTCGATCTCGTCGAACAGGATGACGGAGAAGGGCCGCCGCCGAACCGCCTCCGTCAGTTGTCCGCCTTCTTCGTAGCCGATATAGCCGGGAGGGGCTCCGATCAGACGGGCCACCGTATGTTTCTCCATATATTCAGACATATCGATCCGCACCAAGTTCGCCTCGTCATCGAAGAGCGTCGTGGCCAGGGCCCGCGCCAACTCCGTCTTGCCGACGCCGGTCGGACCGAGAAAGAGGAATGAGCCGATGGGCCGGTTCGGATCTTTGATACCGGAGCGAGCCCGAAGGACCGCATCCGCGACCGCCTCGACCGCTTCATTCTGGCCGACCACCCGCTGATGCAGCAGTTCGCCAAGCTTTAAGAGTTTTTCCGTTTCCCCTTCGACGAGCCGTGAGACGGGGATACCGGTCCAGCGGCTTACGATGGCCGCGATGTCGTCTTCATCGACCTCTTCTTTGAGCAACCGGCTTTCGCCCTGTTTCTTGCCAAGTTGTTCCTGCTCCAAGGCCAGCTCCCGCTCCAGGCGAGGCAGCTCGCCGTACCGCAGTTCCGCCACACGATTTAAATCGTAGGCCCGTTCCGCCCGCTCCATCGATTGTTTAACCTCTTCCATCGCTTCCCGCATTTTGCGCAACTTCGCGACGGAGGCTTTTTCTGAATCCCAGCGCGTCTTAAGCTCTCGTAGTACTTCTTGTTTTTCGCCCAACTCCAACTCCAGCGTGACGAGCCGTGCCTGGCTGGCCTGATCCTGCTCTTTCCGCAAAGCCTCCCGCTCGATCTCCAGCTGCATCACCTTGCGCGAGACTTCATCCAGCTCCGCCGGCAAACTATCGATTTCCGTCCGCAATCGGGCTGCCGATTCATCCACCAGATCGATGGCCTTGTCGGGAAGGAAGCGATCGGCGATATAGCGGTTCGACAGTTTCGCGGCTGCGACTAGGGCTGCGTCTTTGATACGCACCCCATGGTGCACTTCGTACCGTTCCTTGAGGCCGCGCAAAATCGAGATGGTATCTTCCACCGAGGGCTGATCGACCAGCACCGTTTGGAACCGCCGTTCCAGCGCGGCATCCTTCTCGATATGTTTTCTATATTCATCCAGCGTGGTCGCGCCGATCAGATGTAATTCACCGCGGGCCAGCATGGGCTTAAGCAGGTTGGCTGCGTCCATCGCCCCCTCCGCCGCGCCGGCTCCCACGACCGTATGGAGCTCATCGATGAAGAGTAGAATCTGACCCTCTGCCGTCTGCACTTCTTTCAAGACCGCTTTCAATCGTTCTTCGAACTCGCCGCGAAACTTCGCACCTGCCACCAACGACCCCATGTCGAGGGTGATGACGCGTTTCTTCTTCAGTCCTTCCGGCACATCGCCTTTGATGATGCGCGAGGCCAGCCCTTCGACGATGGCAGTTTTTCCGACGCCCGGTTCGCCGATGAGCACGGGATTGTTCTTGGTGCGCCGCGAAAGGATCTGCACGACGCGGCGGATTTCTTCATCCCGTCCGATGACTGGGTCCAGCTTTCCTTGCCCCGCTAATCGAGTGAGGTCGCGGCCGTATTTTTCCAATGCCTGGTAGGTGCCCTCGGGATCCTGGCTCGTGACCCGCTGCGATCCTCGTACTTGCTGCAAGGCCCCCAAGAGCCGTTCCTTGGTCAGGCCAAGCTTCTTGAAGACGCCTCCTTCTTGGACCATGGCAAGGATGACATGCTCGACACTGAGATAATCGTCTTTCAACGTGCGTTGTTCGTCTTCGGCTTTGGCCAAGACCTGGCTGAGCCTGGAGGTGACATGGAGCTGTCCAGGGCCTGCTCCGGCGCCTTGGACTTGCGGAAGTTTGGCGAGGGCTTGTTCCACGGCCTGACGAACGGACGAGGCCGATACCCCCGCCTGATCGAGGAGAGACGAGGCGAGACCGCCTTCCTGTTCTACGAGCGACAGCAAGAGGTGCTCCACATCAATCCCCTGATGACTTCGCCTAGAGGCATGGGATGAGGCAGTCTGAAGGGCCTCTTGCACTTTGACGGTCATGCGGTTCATGTCCATTGAATACTCCTCTCCGTTCAGCGGTATGTCCTGCTGCTCATCCACATAATCATAGGATAGGGGAAGTCAACCTCCCGAGAGGCCTGCTTGACCAGAGAAGTTCGCGCAGACTATTGTCTCCCATGTCGCGCATTCTAGCTGAAACGATCGAACTCTATCGAACCGCCTTCAGAAAAACCGGACAATCGCTCGCCCGTGGCTGGATGACGATGCTGGCGGTGGTCGGGTTCGGGTTCTTATTGGTTCTCGCTGCTCAGATTGCTGCCCCGCTTGGCATGGCCGGAGGCTTTCTGCTTGGTGCGGCGAATGCTCTCCTGGTCGGCGCCACCCTGAGCCTGATCGAGCAATCTATCACCCATGCCAGAGTCCTGACGGTCCATGACATTCGCGATAGCATCGGGCATTATTTCTGGGAGGTGATCGGCGTCGGATTCGTGTTGTGGCTGCCGCTCATGGCACTCGACATGAGCATGCAGACGAACCCCTATGGACAGCTCCTGTCATACGCAGTGCTCCTGCTGCTCTTTTTCTTGCTGAACCCGGCCCCGGAGGTGATCTATCAAGTGCGCCATGATTCTCCGCTGGACGTGTTCAAGAGCTCCTATGAATTCGTCCTCGAAAATTGGATCGAATGGTTTCTCCCCTTTGCGCTGATCCTGATCCCCACCGTCCTCTCACCGATGGGACTGCAATCGTTTTTTTCTCTCTCTAGTCGAGTGGGAAGGGGAGCGGGGTTGGATTTCTTCCAGCTCCTTGTGTTGCCCTTCGCGATCCTCGGCAGCTGGCTGGACTATGCCGGCATCCCTTCGTCGATCAGCTGGTATCTCGGGCTGCTCCTCACCCCGCCGCTGGCTGTGGCCATGCTCTTGTTCCGCGGCCATCTCTTTGCCTCGCTCCATGGTTTCTCTCGGCGCCAACGGCGGTTTGCGTCGCCATTCAATAAGGACAGTTAGCAGTTCTCCTCCCTATACACCATAGATACTACGGGCTCAGTCTCAAATAGAGCCGTAAAATATCCCCCCCCCATCTAGTTCGCCGTATGATTAGCACGAGAATTTCTGGTGCGCACGATTCTCGGGATCGTAAAAGGCTGTTCATGAATCGGAACAGCCTTTTAGCCTTCGGCTGGTTGCCGAGTTGGCTATCCCTCAAAATCTGGTTCGGAATATTCCTGCTGGTGATCCTATTGGTGGACACGAGCTTGTGAACCCTCATGTTGACACAGCGAGATCTCGTCGAGACGATGCTCTCCAGCGCTGAAGTGGAGGCACAGCAAGCCATCACGGTATTGGACCGCCCCGTCTTTGAGCGCTACGGCGATACAGTCGTGTTCTCCCATCTCAGTCAATCCCGCCCCTTCAAGCGCGCGCCGCTCGAACCACTGATCAACGAATTGCTGACCGCCTATGCTCCCTACTATGCGTTGGCCCTAGTGACCGACAGCAGAGGCAGAATCATTGCCGCCAGCAGGATGGAGGGGAGAGGGCAGCCGGCAACGGCCCGGGAAGTGATTGGAGAATCGGTCAAGGACGAACCCTGGCTTCAGCAGACGTTGGTCGGTCATGAGCCAGTGCAGGTGGAGGATTACCACGACGACTCCTTGGTCAACCGGACGAGTCAGAACCCTAGCCCGGTCATGAGTTTCTCTGCGCTCATTCGAGATCGAAACGGGAACCCCTTGGGCGTCTGGTCGACGAGGATGGCACTCACGCCCCTGCGCGAGGCGTTGATCGGCTCACAGGTCCCAGCGGCAACATATGAGGCTCCTTCCCTCATGTTGAAATCTCTCTCCGGAAACCCCATCCTTGCGCTCGGACCAGCAATCTCCGGCGCGCCAGCGGCGACCGCGCAGTCATCAGGGTTTTCGAGGTGGCCAGGACTGGGATGGCGCGTGGAGGTCTATCCGCCGAAGCCGGAGACAGGGCAGTGGCTCCGAGTGTGGACGCTCCGGGGCCTAACCGGCCTGCTCATGCTGAGAGGTATTGCCGCGCTTGGCTTAGTCATCCAACGCCGCCTGCTGGCCCCGGTCTCCCATTTAATCGCCCATGCCCAAGCCGTGACACGGACCATAGCGGTCCAGACAACGGGTAGCGATTCACTCGACGAAGCCGCTCCATGGTCCAACCGGCTAGTCCGCCTGAATCTTTCGGAGTGGACGATCTGTCGCTTAGAGAGAGGTCGAGTCAGGCGTATTAATCCAGCACGCAAGGACCACTCCTACCCCCTCGATACTCGCAGGTTTACTGATGAAGTCATCCATGCCGGCCTCGATGCATACGCCTCGATCCTCAAGCTGGACGCTCGCGGTCATGGCGATAATGGGCAGATGGCGCGTGTCCTGAATCCCGAAGGGAGAACCGGTCGCCTCCCACTTGCGAATTCGTCGTGTCGTTTCAAAGCCGTCCATTTCAGGCATGAGGCAATCCATCAAGACTGCCGCATAGGAAATGCGCGTCAGCGCTTCGAGGGCTTCCAAGCCGTTGGCGACAAGATCCGCGCGATAGCCCAGCTTTTCTAACATGCGTACGGTGATCTTCTGGTTCACGATGTTATCATCGGCGACCAAAATCCGTAGGGAAGCTTGCGCTCTTTGCTCTGCCAAACTATGCCGAGTGACCAACGTTGGCCGCCGAGCCCCATGAGCGGATGGGTCGTCGCTGGTGGCGTTCGTTGCGGATGGCGTATGCACAGCAACGAGACATTCGTACAGTTGCGGCGCATGTACAGGTTTGGGAAGGTAGGCGGCATAGCCAGCCTCATGCGCCGCTTTAGCATCGCCGCGCTGGCCACGAGACGTCAAGAGTACCAGCTTGGTTGGCGCCAGTAACGGATCGGCCTTGATGGCCGTAGCTAACTCCAGGCCGTTGATGTCAGGCAGCAGCATGTCGATGATCGCGAAGTCGCAGGCTCGGCCCTCTTCCGCAGCCTTGCGCATCATCACCAAAGCCCTCTGGCCTTCCTCCGCGATCAAACAGACGATTCCCCATTGTTTGGCATAGATCTCCAGCATACGGCAGTTGATGGGATTGTCATCCACGATGCACAGCTGCAGCCCCTGCAGCCCTTGCGAGGCCTTGGCTCGATTCGAGGCTGTGGCCTGTCGTTGTGTGCCGAATCGAGCCGTGAACCAAAACCTACTGCCCTTGCCGAGTTGGCTCTCCACACCGATCTGACCACCCATGAGCTCGGTGAGTTGTTTGCAAATGGCCAGCCCAAGCCCTGTGCCGCCGAACCTGCGCGTCATCGAGTTGTCGGCTTGAGAAAACGACTGAAAGATCCTCCCTTGCGCCTCAGTGGATAGGCCGATACCGCTGTCTTGGACTTCAAACCGCAGCGTGACATCGGCATCGATTTGGTCTAGCAGCGTGATGGATAGCGTCACATCGCCCTGCTGCGTAAACTTGATGCCATTCCCCAGGAGGTTGAATAAAATCTGACGGAGCCGTCCCGGATCACCACGCAAGGCTGGCGGCACGGCTGCATGAATCAAGGAGACCAGATTCACCCCTTTCCCGGAAGCCTGTGCATACAAGAGATCCACCGCTTCAGCCACCGCAGTGCGAAGATCGAAGTCGATGATCTCCAGCCCCATCTTGCCGGCTTCCATTTTGGAAAAGTCGAGAATATCGTTGATGACGGTCAGCAGGTGATCGCCGCTCGTGCGAACCGTCTCAGCGTATTCCCGCTGCTCCGGTGTAAGGTCTGTATCGAGCAGAAGGCCGGTCATGCCGATCACCCCGTTCATAGGGGTGCGGATTTCGTGACTCATGGTCGCTAGAAACTCGCTCTTGGCGAGGGCGCTTGTTTCTGCCAGTTCTTTTGCCTTCAACAGCTCTTGTTGCGTCTGCTTACGCTCGGTAATGTCGCGCAGAAACGCGTTAAAGAAGGTGGTGTCTCCGATCTGGACGGGGGTAACGGTAAGCTCCATGTGAAACTCCTCGCCGTTTTTGCGCAGGGCGGTGATCTCAATACGTTTGTTGAGCATAGGGCCTCCGCCGCCTGTCAGGTAGCGCTTCACTCCCTGCTCATGCGCTCCGCGATGTTGTGGCGGCACGATGAGTTGCGAAAGAGACCGGCCCAGGGCCTCCTGGCTGGTCCAGCCGAAAATCGTTTCTGCCTGCGCATTCCATCCGATAATGTTGTCACCGATGTCTATGGCGATGGACGCATCCAGCGCCGTATCCAGGACGGTTCGTAGACGGGCTTCGCTTTCACGCAATGCCGCTTCTGTCTGTTTGCGCTCGGTAATATCGGCAAATGTCGCCACAGCGCCCTTCAAGATACCGGATTCGTAGATGGGCCGCGTTGCAATTTCGACAGGAAAGGACGTGCCATCTCGCCGCCAGAATACCTCAGCCTCGACCTGGCGCACCTCTTCTCCTTGAGATGAACGGTAGATGGGGCATGCAGTAACAGGATACGGTGAGCCATCTGCACGGGAATGGTGCATGACCTCATGCAGATTCCGGCCCAACAACTCCTCCGGTTGATAGCCGAGCATTTCGGCGCCGGCTCGGTTGATAAAGGTGCAGTTCCCTTGACGGTCCATCCCGTACAAGCCTCCGACTGCGGCATCCAGTAAGAGCCGAATGTCACGACTCAGGCGCTCCCGCTCGGCTTCCTCTATTTTTTGCTGCGTGACATCACGCACAGCTGCCATCGTGAAGGAGCCTTCCGACGTCTTCGCATGGCTCAAACTGGTCAGGATAGGAAAGAGGGTCCCGTCCTGGCGCTGTCCGCTGAGCGGAAGATTGGCCCCCATTGGTCTGGCCGTGGGTGACGCGTGGTACTGATCTCGATGCGCACGGTGTAGGGCCCTGGCAGACTCCGGCACCAGGATCTCGATAGGTTGGCCGATTAACTGGCCGGGGGAATAGCCGAACAGCAGATCCACCTGCCGGTTGGTCTGCACGATGGTGCCATGCATATCTGTCATCACGATGGCATCCGGCGCCATTTCCAGTAATGTAACAAATTTGTGCTCTGCCGCCTGGGCCTGGTTCCGTTCCTCTGCCGCTTCGCTCGCTAACTCCGTGAGGCGGGTGATGCTCCAGAGCAAAACCCCGAGCATCGGCAGCACCATACCGACTCCTGCAAGCCCGACCTTCCAGAGGATGGACCTGATGGGCACCAGGATATCGCTCCGGTCCACACGGATGAGCACGCCCCATTGCAAGCGCTGATCGCCGCCGATGCCTTTCGTCCTCGCATAGCCCGTCACCACCGGCACATGCCGGCGCCCATGTTCTTCCTCGACGAAACCTGACGGCAGCGAATCGTATAAGAAGGCCGAGGGCACGCCCATCTGTTTGAGATTGGCCTGGCCCTCTTCGCGCAGCAATGTGTCGGAGATCAAGTCCCCCGCAGTATTCACAAACTGGTATTCGATCGTCGCTGCCGTGCCCCATTGTTGTTGTAATGCGTTCATGGTCATGGCAAACGCGTCTTCCAGGGCCGACAGCGGGACTTGTGAGGTGACGGCCCCGAGGAACTCCCCGCGAGCTCCCAGGATCGGCGCCGTAAAGGACACTGCGATGGTTCCGGCGGAATCCTCGGATTTCTGCGCGTCGAGAATGTGGACGACTCCATGGTCGCGCACCGCTTGAAACCAGTGGCGGCTGCTTCGATCCTGGCCGATGCGGGCATGGTCCGTCGCAGCTACAATCCGCCCGGCCGCGTCCGTCGCGCCTAGCCAGCCATAGACAGGATAGGCGGAGGCCATCCATTCCAGATACTGCGTCATCGCAGCGGCGTTCTGCCCTTGAAAAGTCTGGGACTTGGACATCATCTGGATGTCGCCGTAACGCTCGACCATCAGCATATCCAGCTTGTCCGCGATATCGCCTGCGGCCAGCACGAGACTTTCGCCGGCGGAAGCGACCATGGTCCTTTCGACATACTGGAGGGCAATGCCTCCGATGAGGCTGGCGGTCACCGTGATGATGCAAATCAGCGCCGGCAGCCAGCGGGCATGGGAACGGATGTGCTGTAGACTCATTCGGGTCGCCTCGTGACGATACCTGTTCGCGTGAGCGACCCCGAGGGGAGAACAATCCTGCCCGCATCGTCGGCATCAGGCCTCCGGTGCGACCCGGAACGAATGCTGCCGACAAGCAGCGTTGCTCCACCTGCTCCCCTTGAGATCGGCGCTACGGCTTCTCCTGAGCTTTCACAGGGAAAACTGTCAGCCGATGTGGACAGGTGTCGGTATTATGACGTTGCTCGTCACCTATCTCTTCGGCTTGTTCGTTCTTGAACTTAAGAGGAAGGAGCAGGAACGGGGAGGGGGCGAGGCTCGGTTACGCCGAGGGCTGGATGAGGGCACGCAGCCGTTCGATGTCAGGGATGATGGTCTCGCGAGGGGTTTCAAGAATATGGCGCTGTTGTTTGAGACGGGAAATGGCACGGCTAATGGTTTCCGGCGTCGTCCCGACAATCTCCGCCAGGGAGGAGCGGCTCAATTTCAGGGGCACCGTCACGGCCTTGCCCCGTTCGAGGCAATAGGGTTTAGCAAAGGCTAGGAGCACATGGATGATTCGGCTGGCCGCGTCCCGGGACCGGTGCAGGATATATTGCTCCTCCAGCGCGCACAATTGCTTGGCCAGGAGTCGGAGGAGTTTGCCGGAAAAGGTGTGATCGCTCTCCAGCCGCGAGGCGAACTCATCGCTTCTGACAAAGGCCACGGTCGAATTCGTCAATGATTTCGCGGTGCAGGAATAAATCGGAGATGCAGCCAGATTATCGCTGACGTCCAACAGTCCCCCCGCTCCCACGACGTAAAGCGTGCGATCATCCTCTGTCCCCACCTGTTTCGTCACCGTCGCCCATCCGTCGCAGAGCACGTGGAGCCCGGTTACCGGTTCACCTTCGTTGAGAATGTGCTGCCCGACACGGTACTTGGTCTGGAGGACACGGATCGTACTGGAGCCCTTAACCACGGCCGGCAAGGGACAATGGGATTGCTCCCGACAGGCGTCACAGGGGGCATAGCAAGCCCCGTGCACAATCGCCTTCGAGTTAGACGTTCTGCGTTTCACTGGACACTCCCGTTCAACAGAGGCGTTTCAGAGAAAAAGGCGACCGCCACATGGTGTTCCGCATCGATCGCGCGGCAGTCTGTCAGAATACGTATTGTACTGAACCGGTAATTGATCCCATCTCACTAACCCATGCGCTCCATCATGGAGAAGCATGATCTTGGATCATTGTATTTTGATAAAGGTCCTGTTAATACAACATACTTCGCATGCTCTATTGTAGCAGACTCTTCGTTTCCCTCAGCCGGCATCGGCCGTCTTTGATTGCAGCAGGCTCACGCAGAGCTATAAGTCCTTGTATCGCCTGATTTTTCGCGTGTGAACCGTGCCATTCCTCAAGGAGTAGCAGCCGTTGTCATTGGTGGGGCCGTCAATCCTGCGAATGCCTGTCGCAGCTCGCGTCTTGGCCCTGGCCCGCCAAAGCCTCCAGGTCCGCCTCATCCTATTGCTGTTGATAGCGTCAGCCCCCCCTATGGCGCTCACGATGTGGTTTGCGCACCAAGAGTACTCCCACCTTAAAAGCGCAACGGAAGAACATGCTAGGACCCTGGCAACCCATATACTCGACACCCTGGATCGCGTCATCTTCGAACGCTACGGCGACACCCAGCTCCTTTCGCAACTGCCCGCAGTACGCGCGATGGAGCCGGATCGCCTGACTGCTATTGCAGGAGGCTTGGTCACTACCTATAACCCCTATTACACGTTAGTCGTGGTGGCCGATCGGAAGGGAATCGTCAGAGCCGTTAATACCATCGATGGGGCCGGGAACCCTATTGCCAGTCTGCAGCTGGTCGGGCAGAGCGTCAGCGGGCAAGCCTGGTTTGAAGAGGCGCTTAGGAGTCCGGGGACTACCGTATATGATTTCCAGGCAGATCCCCTGGTCCAGCAAGTCTATGGCCCCAACGCCCAGCGGACGATGACCTTTGCCACTCGAATTCAAGGGCCTTCTGTGAAGGGGGGCGACAGCCGAACGGTCGGTGTCTGGTCCACCAGAATCCCTGAGTCGGCCATCGCCAAAATGGTGCAGTATGCGGAAACGCCGACGGAACAATACGACAAGATCCGCGTAGCCCTGCTCGCAAAAGAGGGCCAGCCGATCGGGCGATTCCAGGAGGACCAGGGTCCTCTCGCTCCTGACTCACTGCCACTGGCTTCAGCCTCCTCCACCGGCTTTAGCGCTTATAAAGGCCTCGGATGGCACCTTCGCGTCTATCCCTCGCAGGAGGGGAGCTCATCGACAACGCCGGTTTTCGTCCCTGTGTCCGCCGGGATCATCGTCAGTCTGCTGCTGGGACTCGCGCTGATTTGGCGGCAGACCAGCCGTCACGTCCTGCAACCGTTGCGAGCCTTGGCCGACGCGGCCCAGCAGATCAAGCGAGGGCATGCGGTCATCATCCCTCAAGACAAGCACCGCGCCGATGCGATCGGCATGCTGCAAACGAAGCTCGCCGGGATGGTTGAGACGCTGAAGGCGCAAGAAGCCGCGGCGCAATCCACGTCGCACATCCTCAAGAAGCAGGCCGAAGCCCTGCAATTCCTGGTGCAGAGCATTAAGGAGATCACGGCTGAGTCGGACGATCTAGGGCGCTTCCTCTATCGTCTGGTTGAAACGGCCTGCGCCCTCACGAACGCTCGCTATGGCGCCCTGGCCCTGTTCAACCAGGACGGCACGACCGTGACGGAATTCATCACGGTCGGCATGGATGAGGCGACCAAAGCGGCGATCGGCGCGCCTCCCGAAGGACGCGGCGTATTGGGCGTGCTGGCTCACAGCGACAGTTCCCTGCGGATCAAAGACCTGACGGCCCATCCGTCCTCGATAGGATTTCCCCCGCACCATCCTCCGATGCATTCCTTCCTCGGTATCCCCATCAAGGCTCATGGCAATCTCTTCGGCCGCCTCTATCTGACGGAAAAGCAGAGCGACGGAGACGAATTCACCGATACGGATGAACAGATCCTCATCGCCTTCGCCAGCCAGGCCGGCGTCCTCATCGAAAACACGCTCTTGTTGCAGGATGTGCGCACGGCAAAAACGTCTCTCCGTGCCAGCAATCAAGAACTGGAGAACTTCGTCTACGCCGTCTCCCACGACCTCCAGACTCCGCTCCGCGCGATCCATGGCTTTGCCGACCTGCTCGTCAGTCAGTCCAAGGACCATCTGAGCGAGCAGGAACAGCATTATCTGACCCGCATCCAGGCCGGAACCAGACGGATGGAGAGCCTCATTCAGGACCTGCTTGAATATTCCCGCATCGATCGCATGGCGCAAGCCTTTACCTGGGTTTCGGTGGCCGACCTCCTCGATAAAGTCCGGGACGATCTGCAGAGCGTGGTTCAGGCATCCGGCGCCACGCTGCTCATTGAAGGCCCCATGCCGATACTCTGGGCGGACCGCGCGCGATTGAGACAGGTCTGGACGAATCTCCTGACCAACGCCATCAAGTATGTCAAACCTAGCACAGCGCCGCGCATCGTGCTGCGCTGCAAAGAAGAGAAGACGCAGTACCGGTTCGAAGTTCAGGACAACGGAATCGGCATCGCACCGGAGTTTCACGAACGCATCTTCAAGCTGTTCCATCGCCTGCACCTGTCGGGAGCCTATACGGGGACCGGCGTGGGCCTGGCCATCGTAAAACGGGTCGTGGAGTTCCATCGAGGCAAGGTCTGGGTGGAGTCGGTCGTCGGACAGGGGAGTACGTTCTGCTTCACGATTCCCAAACCGGCCGATTCCCTGAAGAATCCTGTCCCGATAGCAATCTTTACCGCGCAGCCCTCGCAGGGAGCCTGAGGGCTGGCTCCGTCACAAATGGAGGAGGACAGATGGGCATAAGCGTTGCCGCAATCGACATTCTCTTGATCGAAGATAACGAAGACGATATTGAGCTGACCCAGGCGGCTTTGAGCATCGGAAAGATCGTCAACAGCCTGACGGTACTCCGCGACGGAGACGATGCGTTGCGCCACCTGCTCGGCGACGGGACTCCAGCGAATCCTCCTTGCACCGCCCCCAGCCTGATCCTGTTGGATTTGCGGTTACCGAAAGTGGACGGCATCGAAGTCCTCAAGCGCATCAAGCAAGAGCCGACCCTCCGGAGAGTTCCGGTGGTTGTACTGACGACCTCTCAACGGGATGAAGACCTCGTGCAGTCGTACGACTTGGGAGCCAACTCGTTTATTCGAAAACCGGTTCTGTTCGAAACGTTCTATTCCACGATGAAGACCTTGGAGCTCTACTGGGTCCTGACCAATACTCCACCGCCCCTGGGCCGGATAGCCGGGCAGACCGGCAATAACGGTTAAACATGAAGAGAACAGAGCCGCACGAAGAGTGCATCCTGTTGATCGACGATGAGCCGGACGATGCAGAGCTGACCAGCGGCGCGTTGCAAACGAAGCACGCGCATGGCTCGATCACCATCGCGCGGACGGCGGAAGAGGGACTCACCCTGGTCGTTCAACAGAATTGGACCATGATTTTCCTGGATTACCAGATGCCTGGCAAGACCGGCCTGGAGATCCTTCCGGAAATCAGGCTGCGGGCTCCCGATGCCGGCATCGTCATGCTCACTGGCCATGAGGATACGGAAGTGGCCATTGCGGCGTTGCGCGCCGGAGCGGACTACTACCTCAAGAAATCGGCGAATATGGCGCTGGAGCTGCCGCTGGTAGCCCGCGAAGTTGCAGAAAAACGAGACCTGCGGCGGATGCTGGCGCACACCACAGACCGGTATCGCCGCTTGATCGAAAATATGAACGATCTGGTCTATGAGCTGGATGAGGAGGGGCGGTTCCGCTATATCAGCGCCGCAACAGTCAGCGCATTGGGCTATGCGCCGCACGAGCTCATCGGCGCGCACTATTCCACGATTTTCTGTCAGAATTATCTGCCGCACCATGGCCGCCAATTTCATGAGCGCCGCACAGGGCTCCGGGCCACCAGGGAGCTGCCGATCTGCATGAAGACTAAGACCGGCGAGCTGAAAACCTTTGCCGTGAATGCGTCCGGGCTCTATGAGCGCCACCGCCGATTCTCCGGCACCGCCGGCATTGCCCGCGATATGACGGAGCGCCAGCAGCGGGAAAAGGCCCTCCAGCGAAGCGAGCAGATGCTGCGGTGGACATTGGATCAGCAGGAACGTCTGGCCCTGGACCTCCACGACGGAAGCATTCAATCGCTCTACGGCATTGGACTGGGCCTGGAGTATGTACTGCAGCTTCTCGGGAACGGCCACCAAGAAATTTCCGCGCGCCTGGAAACGGCTCGGTCCGGCGTGAACGACGTGATCGCCGAATTGCGAAACTTCATCGTAGGCGAGCCGTCTGACCTCGTGCTGCCCATGGACTTGGATGGGGCGATGGAATCATTGATTCTTGCCGCCCACCACACGACGCCAACCCGTTTCAGTTTGGCCATCGATCCGGACGCGCTCGCGCAATTGGACGCGGAAGCGAGCACGCAGATTCTGTTTATCCTGCGTGAGGCGATCAGCAATATTTCGAAGCATGCCAGGGCGACCACGAGCGTGGTCTGGCTTGGCCTGTCCGGCGATCGTGTGCGACTCGACATTGAGGATAATGGCGTCGGGTTCGACGTGGAGTCACGCCAGAGCAGCGGGCACGGGCTGGACAATATCCACACGCGCGCGCAGAAGCTGGGAGCCAGACTGGACATCGCCTCCGCCCCAGGCCTCGGCACCTGCCTGACGCTGAGATTCCCGATCGATGACGGATCTGCCGAGCTCTAGCAGGATAGTGAAGAATTCGCGTCACTGGCTCTTGGCTTAGAGAAGCTCGGGAAAAGAGTGGCAATCGATTGTGGAGCTGGCGAGAGGAATTGAACCCCCAACCTGCGGTTTACAAAACCGCTGCTCTGCCATTGAGCTACGCCAGCCTGAGTGAGATCGGCACGCGGGAGTGCCGCACAATTGAGCGAAAACCTAACAACTGCATCGTAGCCTGTCAAGCATGGGCTGCAAGACTGCCGCAGTCAGCGGAGCAGATCCCTGCCAGGCAGTGAACGGACGCACTACTCGTTACGTCGTGGCGGGAGGAGGGGGAGGCGAGTCGTCTGTAGAAGAATGCTCCTGGGGCTCCAAGAATTCGTCGAGGACCCGGAGCGACTCATTGAGCAGATCTGTTGCACAGCTCAGAGTGACCTGAACTTGCTGGAGCGCCTCCTGCCAGCGCCCTTCCTGCTGGAGGGTTTGAAAGCGGCGATGATGCTCCTCCATGATCGCTTGTTTTGCGTCCAGCATCAGGCCATCGATAGCTGTCACAGGTACCTCCGTTCTCGTAATCGATGGCTCACGATACCAGACCATGATCCCGGCGGCAATCACAGAAACAGTAAATTGTCTTATGGTTTAACTTGCAGCCATAAGATGCTGTATTTGCTGATATTAGCTTGCATGGCTATTGGAATTATCAGTCGATTCAACCCTGCGCCATTTGAAACGCAGGGCGGTTCTTTCGCTTGACGGTTTGCCGATAACAGGGGTATCGTACCCTGCAAGATTTACTCATTGAGGAGGAGCTGATGCGCAAAATCTCAAGGTCGTCCCTGGCCGTAATTGGATTCCTACTCGCTGCCTGTTCCTCAACAGAATGGGTCCACCCCAATAAGCCAGGGGACGCCTTCACGAGCGATTACAACAAATGCCAGCAGGACGCCGCGCGGGACCCTAAACTGCAGCAGGGCAGTCAGCTCCTCCTCATTAACGCCACGGAACGCTGTATCCAAAAAGAAGGTTGGCGAATGATCGAACGGGAGAAGTAATCTCTCTTTTCCTCCTCGTCGCCAAGACCCCTCCGCACCCACTTATCTACGTCAATGATGGACCCTGATCACTCCGGTATGAGCCGGAGTGATCAGCCATGCCACGCGACACCCAGAACAGCTCGCTCGCTCCATATGTTACATGGAGTTTACAGGGAATTGACGCATCTGGAACCTGTCCTGGGTAAGGTAGTGCCATATGAATATGCAGAACACAGTCCCCCTCAACCCTGGAGCCAGCGATGAAAAACCCTGACGCCTATCTATTCGTGCTGGCCATCACGCTCTTGCTCGCCGCGCCGATCGTTCGGACTATCCAAACATTGCTGGCCATGCACGCACGAGTCATCGTCCCTCTTCTTCGGATACAGACAGGGGGGTATTCCACCACCATAATCACATCCGTCCCAAGGATGGATGCCATCATCTGCCCCCACTGCGCAGCATCCTTTAATCGCACCATCGACTTGAACCCAACCACATTTGCACAACCAAGGGAGGCCCTATGATTACAGTCGATCGGCTCATGACCAGCCACATGGTCAATATCGAAACCGGCACCTCAGCCATTGATGCGGCGAAACTTATGAAGAACCACAAAATCGGAAGTCTGTTCGTGACTGAGCATGACCGCATCGTCGGCATTGTGACGGAGCCGGATATTGTCCGGAAAGTCGTCGGGGTCGATGGGGTGTCCTATGGCATCTCCGTGGAAGCCATTATGAGCAGCCCCGTGATCGGCATCGACGGACGCCGGTCTGTGACTGAGGCGGCCGATCTGATGGAGCGACACGGGACACGCCATTTGGCCGTATTCAAAGAGAACTCGATTGTGGGGATCTTGTCGGTGCGCGACCTGTTGCATCCGGTTTCCATCGATGAGTTTTAAGCATTCATGGTTTGCTTCACACGATCTGTCATAAGAAAGGGGATTCGCAGACATGGCACTTGATCTCTTCACCTCATTGCTTGCCATCGGTGTGCAGCTCACGCTCGTCCTCGGCGGCATGCTGTTCCTCTTCTCGCTTGGTCGAGATTTCCGGAGCGCTTTCTTGGGACACGAGTAACACCATGACTCAAACCTCGATGGAACAGACTCTGTCGAATGGCTGGCCCAAGCGATTCATCGTTACGTTCACGGCTTGCGACTTCACTCGTGTCTGGGAAGCGGGCACGCGATTTATCCTGAGCCTGCTCACGCTGACGATCCTCCTGGGTCTGGCAGGCGGCGTCGTCAAAACGTTTCTTGACCTGCGGCTGCTCCTATCCACCGATCTTGAAGTCGCACTTCGGCATATCATCGTCGATGCCCTCACGCTGCTTGCGGTCGTGGAAGTCTTACGGACGACGCTGACCTATTGCTCGGATGGGCGCGTGCGCGTCACCTTTATCGTGGATACTGTGCTCGTCGTCATGCTGACGGAAATCATCTCCCGATGGTTCACAGGCGGGGAATGGCATCAATTCGCCATACTGGGAGGTATTGTCATTACGTTGGGGCTCATGCGCGTCGTGGCCATCCGATATAGCCCCGCGCCGACGATGTTCACACAACAGGCCAGTCAACCGGGACCATCATGTCCCTAATTTTTCACCAGGAGGTGCCTATGTCAACATGTGTACGAATTGAATCAGAGCCGGAAGTCTATCCAGCACGGTTGGGATGTTCATCTGCAGATGCACTCACGGCAACCATTCTCGACCATCTCGATGAGCAGACCGTCATCACGCTGGACTCGCTCGTCTGCCTCATGCCGGAATATAGCTGGAACCAAATCTTCCACTGTGTCGACCAGTTGGCCCGATGCAACAAGGTCGTCCTTCGCCGACACCGATATGATTACACCCTCTTCTCGACCACGTTCGTCGCCTAGCCGCTTCCGCCTCCCCAGACGTTCTCCCCTCTGTTATCCGCTCCATAGGTGGTCCGGCAGGCAAGCACTGACCGGAACAGCAGGGAGCGGCCTCCGCTCGAAATCTGACAGCCTCTCCGCATAGCTGAGCTTCCAGGCGAACTGGTATGTCAGGGCCTGGTTATTACGTTGACCATTTCGAGAAGGAGCGGTCGGCGGTGGCGAACCGATTCGCGCGGCTTATTGGTGTATACGAAGCGAGTGAATGGGCGGGACCCCTATCGCGATAGGTTGATAGTGGTGATCGTGGATTTCGATCAAGGGACTCTGCAAGAAATCTCTACGCACAGTGGAGTCTTATTGCTGGCTATCGAGTGATTGGCTGCGGCTGTCCGGCATCTGCCAACTGTATGTTAACCCGCACGACCCCTTCGTTGAGCTTCTGATAGGTATAGCCTTCGAAGATCTTGGGTAAGGCGTCGGCCTGCTCCTGCTTGGTGATGAGGGAGAGGGCTGGCACATAACGCCCTGCTGCGACTTTGACGCCGATCAGTTTCGCCCCCGGCTCGATCACAACGTGATCTCCAACCTCGCTCCTGAATACGAACGACTGCATTCCTACGAAGGTATCGTTGCCAACTTTGGCCGGGCCATGAACCTGACTCTGGTGGGCCAACGAGACGCGCTGCCCGATATAGACCGAGTACTTCTTCCCCTCGACTTCCACTTCGTTCTCAAGCAGCTCATGGCCTCCTTCGAACGTCTCAAGCCCGTGCACAACGACGCCATCCTGCACATTGCTGTTATCGCCAATAAAAATATGCTCTCCTTCGTCCCCGCGAACTGATGCCCCTGGCGCGACAAACACATGCTCGCCGATGACGGTCGAGCCACTGACCGCCCCGAGGGGGTGGATGCGCGCGGTCTTGGCAATGACCGGCACATCGACGTCCGGGTTGAACGTGGTCTTCACATTCGGGGCCACCCAGCCGATCAACACGATGCTTCCGGCCAGCACGTTCAGGCTTAAACTGATGGCTAACAGTCCCGATCGGGTCATATCTTCTCTCTCCCATGCATTGACTTGAGCTTTCTAGATCCGGAGTACGGCAATCCGGCGATGGTTGGGCCACTATACCGTCATAGCCTTCGCCTGACAATCATTTGGTCCTCCACTGGAGAGGGGGCATGTGAATGGGCATTTGGCCTTCTACCCCGGCCATCAATCTCATTCTAGAACCAGCTAACAGCGAGGCTTACCGCGGTGCGAGATCCTATTCTGAAGGTCCTGGCGGAGTGGTGTGGCGGATGATTTTCCCTTCCACGAGGTAGACGACCAGCTCGGCGATGTTGGTGGCATGGTCGGCGATCCGTTCGAGGTATTTGGCGATAAAGGTGAGGCGAATCGCGCGTGAGGTGGTCCGTGGGTCTTCGAGCATGAACGACAACAGCTCACGGAATAGCTGCACCATCAAATCATCGACGAAGTCGTCGTCCGTGAGCACCTTGCGAGCGAGGGTCGCGTCATCCTTGACGAAGGCGTCGATGCTTTCCTTCACCATCGTCCGCGCCCACTTCCCCATGCGTGGAATATCGATATAGGGCTTGAGCTGTGGCTCTTCGTTCAACTCGATCGACCGTTCGCAGACATTCTCCGCCAGATCGCTGATGCGCTCGAGCTCGCTGGCAAGCTTCATCGCCGTGGTCACCAACCGCAAGTCTCGCGCGGCGGGTTGGTGGAGGGCCAGCAACCGGATGCAGTCTTCGTCGATTTCCACATCCATCGCATTGACTTGATGGTCCCGCTCGATCACCTGGCGGGCTAGGGCCGAGTCGCGCGTCACCAGTGCGGTGAGGGCCTTGTCGATCTGATCTTCCGCCAGGTCGGCCATGCGCAAGAGCTTGCTCTTCAAGGCCGTAAGTTCTTCGTCAAAGTGGCGCTGTGTCATATAGTTTACCCAAATCGTCCGGTGATGTAGTCTTCGGTCTGCTTCTTGGACGGCGTGGTAAAAAGTTCCTTTGTGAGGCCAAACTCCACCAGTTCGCCGAGGTACATGAAGGCGGTCCAATCGGAGACCCGCGCCGCCTGCTGCATATTGTGTGTCACGATCAGGATTGTCACACGCTGTTTCAAGTCGAGCAATAGTTCCTCGATACTGGCCGTGGCGATCGGGTCGAGCGCCGACGTCGGCTCATCCAGCAACAGCAATTCCGGGTCGGTGGCCAAGGCACGGGCGATACAGAGTCGCTGCTGCTGGCCGCCGGAGAGGGACGTTGCCCGCGCGAGTAACCGATCCTTGACTTCTTCCCACAGGGCGGCGCTCCGCAAGGCCTGCTCGACCTTCTCATCTAGGAGATATCGCTCGGTGGTCCCTCGCACCCTCAAGCCGTAGGCGACGTTGTCGTAAATGGACCTGGGAAAGGGGTTCGGCTTTTGAAACACCATGGCGATCCGCATCCGGACCTCGATGGGATCGACCTCGGCTGCCAGGATATTACGGCGATCGGGATAGAGTAGAATTTCACCTTCATAGCGGTTCCCCGCATAAAGATCGTGCATCCGGTTAAAACAGCGGAGGAAGGTGGATTTCCCGCAGCCTGAGGGCCCGATCAAGGCCGTGATCTGGTTTTCACCGATGGGGATCGACAGGTTCTTCAGCGCCAGCCGGCTGGCATAGGAAAAACTCAAGGCGCGGGTCTCCGCCTTGAGGGACTTGGGCCAACCCTGAGCGTGGGATGAGTCGGTGAGATTCATGTTACCAAGTCACCTGCTTTCTCATGCGATATCGTATATAGATGGCCAGCCCGTTCATGGCGAGGGTCATTCCGACTAAGAGGATGCCGGCCGCCGCTGCGTTGCTGGCGAAGTCTTCGCCGGGCCTCGACACCCATCCGAACATCTGAATCGGCATGACCGTAAACGGTGACAGGAGCCAGTCGAACGAGAGATAGGGCGGTTGTGTCGTGAAGGGAGCCGGCGGCAGAAAGGCGATGAAGGTGAGGGCGCCGATCGTGACGATAGGGGCCGTTTCACCGATGGCCCGGCTCAGAGCCAGGATAATGCCGGTGAGGATGCCGGCCGCGGAATAGGGCAGGACGTGATGCACGACCGTCTGCCACTTGGTGGCGCCCAATGCGTAGGCCGCCTCGCGGATCTCCACCGGAATCGCGCGAATCGCTTCGCGCGTCGTGACGATCACCACCGGAAGAATCAAGAGGGCTAATGTGAGGCCCGCGACAAGAATGGTCTCACCCAGCCCCAGGATATAGACGAATAGTCCGAGCGCCAGCAGGCCATAGATGATCGATGGCACGCCGGCCAGGTTCGTGACCGTGACCTCGATCAATTCGGTCATCCAGCTTCTCCGCGCATACTCTTCCAGGTAGATCGCTGCTGCGACACCCAGCGGTATACCCACAACCGCCGTGACCAGCATGATCAAGGTCGAACCGACCCAGGCCGGAAGGATGCCGGCTTGTGATGCATGACGAGAGGGATAGGACATCAGGAATTGCCAGTCGATGCGCGTAACTCCTTCGAACAGGAGCGCACCGAACAAGAGCACTAGCGTGCCGACTGCGATGATGAGCGAGCAGATCCCCAAGATCTTGAACAGAACCTCGGCGATCATGCGCCGTGCGATAGAGGGATGCTTCTGTGGAGATGACTGAGCTGCCATCAGTAGACCTCCCGAAACCGTTTCCGCAGCATATGACCAAGGATGTTGAAGGTGAAGGTCATCACCGCCAGCACGAGCCCTGCGGCGAAAATACTCTGATAGCCGATGCTACCATGGGGCAAATCGCCGAGCGCCACTTGGACAATGTAGGCGGTAATGGTGGCAGCCGGCTCCAGAGGATTCCAGGTCAGGTTCGGGTTTTGCCCCGCCGCGATCGCCACCACCATGGTTTCGCCGACCGCCCGCGAGATTCCGAGCACATAGGCGGCGACCAGACCTGATGTGGCAGCGGGTACCACGACTCGCCAGGCTGTCTGCAGGCGGGTGGCTCCCATCGCATAGGACCCTTCACGCAAGATCATCGGCACGGCGCGCATCGCATCCTCGCTGAGCGAAATAACGAAGGGCATGATCATAATGCCGATCACGATGCCTGGTCCCAGCATATTGAACCCCGGCAGATCCGGCCAGATTCGTTGGAGCCCCGGTGTGACGACCAATAGCGCAAAATATCCGTAGACCACGGTCGGGACGGCGCCCAAGAGTTCTAACGTCGGCTTGATGATTTCCCGCAGCCGCGACGATGCGAACTCCGAGAGGTAGATCGCTGCCACCGTTCCGAGGGGAATCGCGACGAGAAGTCCAACTCCGCTAGTGACGAGCGTCCCGGCGAGCAGGGGCAGGATTCCATAATGAGGAGCGGCAAAGAGTGGCGTCCAGAGGGTATCGGTGAAGAAGTCTGTGAGCGGCACCGTCTTGAAAAATCCGATCGACTCAGAAAGAAGCACGGCGATGATCGTCACGGTCGCGGCGACGGAGGTCAACGCGGCGACAAACAATCCGCCTTCGATCGCCCATTCTCGCCGCTGCCGCGCACGACGGCGCGCAGCCGCTTTCGCGACGGCGTCCAAACTTTTGATAGGGATTGTCTGTTGCATTGCCATGATGGATTTAGACATCAACTGCATTCTTGTCAAAAATCAATGGCGTCCCAACCTTTGTGTCATCGAGGCACGGAACTGGTTAATTGGCTTGATGTTCACAGCTTCGCAGCCTGTTGCCGACTTCAATCGAGCACCGAAATGCGCACCTATCGAATCAGTCACTTGCGATATGCAATTTGGCATTTCCTTCAACGTTGGGACAGCGGTGAACCATCCACTTTTCTGCCCCAAACCTGGCCCTATTTCCACTCAATGACCGGGGTGGAGGCATTAACGGAAGGACTAGCCGGACTCCCTACCTCTACTCCATTCCGATCGTCAATAGGGCCGTTGAGGATCTGGGTGCGGCCGCTTCTTGTCCGCGAGGCTCTCTCGCACCTCAACGCCGTACTGACGAAACGGCGGCGAATTCCAAATCACTTTGTTGCCGGGGGCCAGGTTCGCCGCCTCTTTATAGTGGGCGGTAGCCTCCGTATTTCTGCCCAGTCGATCCAGTGTCAGGGCTAGATCATAATGAGCCTCGGCCAGCACAGGGTGAGTTTTGATCGCAGCTGCGTACTGCGCTAAGGCCAGCTCCCACTGGCCTTGGGCGAACAGATG
>CAMDPZ010000029.1 GCA_945905765.1 Nitrospira lenta | reverse complement strand
TATTCAGGAATCTCGATGGTGATCTCGTAGCCCTTATATTGGTTCGGGAAGGTCTCAATGTCCGGCAGGGGGGCCGTAATGCCGCTCTTGGCATGGCGCTCGTCGTAGCCGAGTTTGGTCGTCGTGGATTTTCTTTTTACTGTTTCACGTTTCACGTTTCACGCCTCACGTCTTGCTAGACTTGTTTCATCCACTCCACTTGCCCGATTTTTTCCAATTGAATATAGAGGGTGACCCAGGGACAGGTCATCTCCGGGTATACCTCACAGAAGCCCCCTTTGCGCACGCCTCCGCAGGGACCGTGGCTCATGAACTTCGGGCATTCGGCCTTGAGCGATCCGTCGGGGATCGGGGGGCGCTTATGGACTCCGCCGGCCTGCTGCGCGCCGTCGTCTTCCCCTGGGATCATTACGCGTGTTGGCATATGAGGGTTAGTCTAGACAGATTTTGCGGAATCGGCAATCTCTCTCTCATGCTGTGCCGCCGGTAGCTGGTTCTGATTTTACGCGGAAATATTGCCAAAACACCGGCTGTTAGGGCGAATGGCCTACGGGCGGTGGATGCGCTAGGCCTTCTTTTTGGCACGGTGGGCCTTCTGTGAAGTTGTGTTGATTATCAGGAAGTTATAGAATTTTACCGTGCGCATGTGATTCGAGGATAGGCCGACGTTTCTCATTGACAGTCTTTTTTGGGCTTTGCTACGATGCGAGCTCGCGTGAGCGTCATGAATGAGCGGGTCGGTTTTGTTTTCCCAACCTCGACTTCCTGCGGGTTTGTTGCACATAACCGTGTCTTTCCGACAGGCAATGGATTTCCGTTGCAACGATAGAGGGAGGTGTTCCGATGAGCCTTGATTATGTAAAATTTTCCGGCGGGTTCGAGAAGTTCATGCCCAAAGAATATCGGGACATGGTTGAGCATGGTCCCTTTGGTAAGAAGATTTCCGTGTCCCAGATGGGGAGCTTCAAGGAAATTCTCGAAGAGCATCCGATGTGCGCCGGTTGCGCGATGACCCTGTTCATCCGGCTGGCCATCATTGCGTTCCCCAACCCTGAAGACACCATCACCGTCGGCACGGCAGGCTGCGGACGTCTGGCGATTTCGCAGGCGGCGATTCCCTTTGTGTACGGCAACTACGGCGACCAGAACGGTGTGGCGAGCGGATTGTCTCGTGGCTTGCGGCTCCGGTTCGGCGACAAGCCCAAAGATGTGGTGGTCATTGCGGGAGACGGCGGCACGGCCGACATCGGTTTCCAGCAGGTTCTCCATTCCTGGTTCCGCAAGGAACGGTTCACCACGATCATGTTGGACAATGAAGTGTACGGCAACACCGGCGGCCAGGAGAGCGGGATGACCAACCGTGGCGCCGTGCTGAAGATGGCCCCCCTGGGCAAGAAGTTCGAGAAGATGGACATGTTGCAGATGGCGAAGGTGGCCGGCTGCGCCTACGTGGCGACGGTCGTCCCGAACAATCCCCGCCGCGTCGAGAGCGTCATCAAGAAAGCCGTGTTGATTGCCCGCGAAGTGGGCTCCACCTACATTCAGGCCTACACCTCCTGCAACATCGAGTATGCGATTCCGACCGACAAGGTCATGGAAGACGCGAAGAACGTCGAGAACGACCGGTATCAATTCACGGAATATGTGAGCGAAGAGGCCAAGCAGTATCTGGCCGAGCGGTATGGCTACAAGGAATTTCTTCCGAAGCCGGCTGCTCCTGCCGCCGCAATTCCAAACAAGGCTTAAGCGACCCAGAGGGAGACTCGGATATGGCAAAGCGCTTCAACATTCGGATGGCGGGGGTCGGTGGTCAAGGTGTCGTGACGGGGTCGCACATTCTGAGCACCGCAGTGATCCAGGCCGGCGGCGAAAGCACGATCGTCCCATTTTACGGGTCGGAAAAGCGGATGGCCCCGGTCGAGAGCTATGTCCGCGTGTCGGATGAGCCGATCTATGAGATCGGGGAGATCACCTTCCCGCACATCATCATCATCTTCCATCCTCAAGTGATTACTCACGGCAAGTCCTACACGATGCCCTTCTACTTCGGATTGAAGGAAGACGGGATTGCGTTGATCAACAACGACGGCCCGATGTCGTTGCATAAGGATCAGGCCCGTGAGTTGGAAGAGCGTCGCGCGAAGCTCTATTATTTCCCTGCCACCAAGTTGTCCCTCGAAGTCTCCGGCATGGACCTCTGCACGAATATGGCCCTGATGGGCTGTATCGGCGCCATTACGGGGTTGACCACGGTTGAAGCGTTGGAGCAGTCGGTGAAGGACCGGTTCCTGGGCAAGGGATTTGTCGTTTCCGGCGGAACCGCGGCTTTGGACAGCGTCGTCGAGCGGAAGTTCAAGAAGAAGCAGGAATTGATCGATAAAAATGTGGCGGTGATTCAGGCCGGCTGGAACTATGCCGTCGATCACGGTTGGGCTGCGCCGACCGTGAAACGGTCGGAAGCCCGTGCGACCGTAGGGGCCTAATCAGGATTTAGCACGAAGGAGTCACCATGTATCTGGTCGCCGATATCGATGTTTCAATATGCGCCGAGAAGAGCTGCAAGCTCTGCACGCAATATTGTCCTGAAGCGAACACCATTCAGTACAGCGAAGAAATGGGCAAGTCCAAGGGCTTTAAGTACGGCTCGGCCTATGTGGCGGTGGACCGCTGCAAGGGTTGCGCGCAGTGCGTGTGGGTTTGCGACAATATGGCAAAAAACAATGCCATCAAGATGATCATGATCGATCAATTGCCGCTGGCCGCCGTCACCGACAACATTCGGTATGATGAGAAGTCTACGGTTGCGGTCCTGTCCAATCCGATGATTGTTATAGGTAATTAGGGAGGTACGGGAGTGGCAACGACGCCTGATACACGAGAACGCATCATTGTTCCTGGTCCAGCCGGATTCCATCCGCCGTCGGCGGCTCAGTTGGGAGTCGCGCTGCCTGACCCGGGCGAAGGGCTCTATTACGGATTGCTGGAGCCCAACGAAGACAAGGTCATCGAAGAGATGGCCCGTAAAATGTTGACCAGCCCCAACGCCACGATTTTCCCTGGTCCCTTGGTCCTCTGGGCGTGGAACGAGCATGCCGTCGAAAAGGCCAAGGCCGTGCTGGAGATCGCCGCGCAGATTCCGAACGTCATGATCATCCCCATGCCGGACTACCGGCCGAAGTATCCGAAGATCGATCCGGAAGAGGTCATCAATCCGAACCACCCGAACCTTACGATTTGGGGCAATAAGATTGAAGCCTGCATTTTCATCGGCGTCCATTGCCATTACGCCAACTTGACCTTGAAAATGATTCGCGCGGGCACGAACTGCCTGACGATGGCGATTTGCGCGGAGCAGGGTCATGAAGATGCGATGCTGACGATCCGGGATTCAGACATCATCAAGCTGAGAAAGACCGCGCAGGTCTTCAAGCGGGTGCGCGAAGAGATGGGCATCAAGCTGCCGGAAAACGGCGAGAACGTGCGCTTTACCGGCACGCAATCCAGAGTGCATGGCGGAAAAACTCACACGAATCCCCTCACCTTTGCCCCCGTCACGGTGGGCGTTGCCGGCGCGGCCGCTTTCGGCCATTCCGCCGAGCAGATGAAGCGTGAAGGCTAAGGACAGTCGAACAGCACAGGCGATATAGCCGAGAGGTGTCACAATGAGCGAAACAGTCAAAGCCCCAGAAACGACAGGTCAACCGGCCGATTCCGCCGTGGCCGCCGCCAAGCCGGCCGTCCGGAAAGATCCCCATGCCGAAGCCAAGCGGCAGCGGGTGGTAACGCCGGAATATCTGTTCCTCGAAGCCCCGCGCACGAAAGAGTTTATTACGGGCAGCGAAGCGGCGAAGGAAGCCATCAGGCGGTCCAACGTCGATTTGGCGATCGCCTATCCGATCACGCCGCAGAGCGAAACGATGCAGCTCGTGGGTGTGCTCTATGGCGAAGGCTATGTGAAGGAATATTACCGCGGTGAAGAAGAAGTCGGCGTGATGGCGGCAATTGCCGGCGGATCACGAGCCGGCGTCCGTTGCTACACGGCAACGGCCGGTCCCGGCACGTTGCGCGGCCTGGAAGGCATCGCCTCCTGGCCTGGCCACCGGTTGCCGGTGGTCGCGATGTTCACCTGCCGCGTCGTCAACGCCCCGTTGGCTATTCAGCCTGACAATATCGAAGTGGCCTATCTGTTGAACTGCGGCATGATCGTGTTCCATGCCGAGAACCAACAGGATATGTACGATTTCACCTTGGCGGGCTTCACGATCAGCGAAAAGAACGATGTGACGCTGCCCGTCGGTGTCTGCTGCGACGGGTTCTTCGTGACCCACGCCCGTGGCTATGTCCGCATGCAGGACCGCAGCATGAAGCTGCCTCCTCGCGAAGCCTGGCGCGGCGCGGTCCCGGTGCTCGATGCGGAGAATCCTCCCGCCCGTTTGTCCCGCGACGCCCCGGTGCAGAAGTCGAACTTCATGGCCTACAACATCCATGCGGTCTGGCAGCAGGAAGTTTGGGCGGCGGTCGAACGGTCCCGCAAGTATATCAATCAGTATATGGGCGGATTGCTCACGGCTGAGAATGTGGAAGGGGCCGAGGCGGTGATCATCGCTTCAGGCAGCGCTGCGGCTCAGTCGCGCGAAGCCGTTCGCATTTGCGCGGAAAAGGGCATCAAGATCGGCTTGATCAAGATCCGGTCGCTCCGTCCGTTCCCGACGCAGGAATTGCGGGCGCTTTGCGGAAATGCCAAGCTCATCGTGGTTCCGGAGTTCAACTATGTCGGCTGGCTGGCGAAGGAAGTGGCCACTGCGATTTACGGATTCTCCAAGGCAAAGATCATCGGTGGCCCGCGAGTGTACGGCGGTCAGTCGATGCCGGTGGAGTTGATCGTGGACGAAGTCGAGTCCGGCTTGACCGGGAAGAAGTCGACCAACGTCGCCCAGTCTTCGGTCATGGGCGGAGCCGTCAATCAGGATGACGTCGCGCACTTCATGCGCAGCATCTAGTCTGCGCGAGATAAATAAAGAGCCCGTCAGGCCTGAAAACCTGACGGGCTCTTTTGTTTGGCATGTGTCTACGCGAAGAATCTGAGTTCGGAAACGAAATACGCTTCACGAGATGCGAACGACGGGCTAGCCTTGCAGCTCGTCCTGCACCAGATCTTCGGTCTCCGGCATCCCGTAGGCCACGTATTTGGCGTAGGAGAGATAGATCATCGCGCTGTCTCTCATGGCCTTGGAGCCTTGCGACAAACGGAAGACTTGCTCGGGACTGTGGGCGGGAGCCGCACCCATCGTTTCCACGTGGCTCTGGAGGAGTAGGGTGAACCGCTCCATCGAGTTCTCGACTTCTTTGTAGGCCAATAAAATTGCGTCTGTCATGGTTGTCCTCCTAATCACCATCAGCTTACACTATGCCCATGCAACCCTTCAACGAGCAGAAGTCATCAAGTCCGTCACCGCTGGTGGTGAAGATCTTATCAAAGGTGCCGTGTGAGCGGGACCTGCAGGGTGAGGCCTTGGCCCAGGCGGTCCTGAACCTGTCACGTTTGTTTACGACCGCGCGAGCCACCTTGGCGCCTGGCTATCTGGATGATCCGGCTCACGCCGCCGCCTATCGGGCCTATTTCCTCCCTGTGAACCTTTCCAAGGTCCAGGTTCTATTGGACGAACTGCCGAGCGACAATGTCGCGGGAGAGGCGGATCGACCCATGACAGTGCTGGACCTCGGTTGTGGCCCAGGGACAGGAAGCTTGGCCCTGCTGGATTGGTTGTGGCATCGCAATCCGGAGCGGGCGAAGTCTCTGTCTGTGTTGGCGGCCGACTCCTCCCCGGCGCCACTGCAGGAGACGAAGAAACTATGGGATGCCTATTGCCAGGAGGTTGGGATCGCCAGCACAGGTCTTCGGTGTCTCGGAGGCAATCTGGAACATCCGCACAAAGGCGATCTCGGTAAGCAGATTGCGAAGGGCGGACCCTATGACCTCATCATCATGGCAAACTGCCTCAATGAGTTGTTTGCGACCGCGTCTGATCCCCCGGCAGAGCGGGCTGCGGTTATCAGCCAGCTTCTACCGTTTCTCGCGCCGCACGGCACGATCATGATCGTGGAGCCGGCGTTGCGGCAGACGGCCAGAGCCTTACACCAAGTACGCAATCACTTGCTCAAGCAGGGCCGCTGCACGGTCTATAGCCCTTGCTTGCATGAGGGAGCCTGTCCCGCGTTAGACCATCCTGACGATTGGTGTCACGAGGAGCGGCCCTGGCAGGCGCCTCCTGCGATTGCCGCCATCGATCAGAAGGTGGGGTTTATCAAAGACGCGCTGAAGTTTTCCTATCTGCTGTTACGCACAGACGGCCGTACCATTGTGCCGAGGAGCCCCCAGACTTTTCGGGTTGTGAGCGAGTTGCGGGAATTGAAGGGCGATACCAGGGCCTGGCTGTGTAACGAACTGGGCCGGTCGGAGATCGGGCGGCTTGATCGAGCCGCCTCCGTGACCAATGCGGCATTGGAAGTCTGTCATCGCGGAGCGATTATTCAGCTCGATGGGGTCAAGCGGAAAGAAGGATCGACGCTGGGACGGATACCGGCAGAGGGAACCGTGGAGATGATCAGACCGGCCTAAGTTCAGCTAATCCGCTTCCGGTTCCGAGTTCCCGTGTCGATGCGAGACCCGGTCTTCATCGAACATCTCGGCCATCTCCGCGGCGATCATGTCGCGGTCGTTGGGCACTGAGACGAGCGGGATCTCTTTTCTCGTTTTCGGCGCGCTCTCGGCTGCGGGAGATTCCGGGGTCTTGGCTGGAGTCTTTGGTGTGTCAGTCATAGGTAAAGTATACACGAGGATGAGGGTGAAAAGGGGAGTTACTCGAAAGCTTCCAGGGATGAGCGCTCCGGGAATGTGCCCTGGCACGTCGTACAGGTCAGGAAGTAGATGGATTCCCGGACGGACATGGTGATGCGGAAATTGAGGCTCACGCCCCGCTGGTTGCAGGTCGGGCAGGACATTTCTTTGAGCCGGTAGGGAATATCCGGCTGGGTGCGCTGATAGAACTCCATGTCCGTATAGATGGGGAAGCTGTAATGGCATTTTCTACAGACGCCGCGCCATTCACCATCCGATTGCATAAACCGCCGGTCGACGCCAAAGCTCGACTCCTTGCAAATGGCGCAGGGGACGGTCTTCAGTCTGGTTTCGACTTCTTCAACGGTCAGGCTGGGCATCGAGTCGGCTCCTTGTGCGAGGTTCTGCAACGATTTATGTTCAGTATAACGTTCTCACGGAAGTGATCGCAACGGGATAAGATTCGGACTCCTTCTTGAACTGGCAAGGGTGCCGCTGATAGTGAGGTTACGATGCATTTTATTACCGAGACCCTCCTGGTTGGAAATATTAACGACATAAGCCAGCCGCCGCCACAGATCACTGCGGTGCTGCAAGTCGCGGCTGAGTTTACGGCCCAGCCGCCCAGACGGCTGTTATCTGGCAGGGTTCCTTTTTCTGAGTATGCCAAGGCTGAGCCGTTGTTGTTGGATCAGGCGGTGAGCTGGGTTGAGCGACATCATTCGGGCAATCGGGTGATCGTTTGCTGCCGAGCCGGGATGGGCCGGTCTGTATCAGTGGTGATGGCCTATCTCTGCTGTGTGCAGGGCATGACCTATGCTGAGGTGCTGAAGTTGGTGATGGCGCGACGTCCCGGCGCTACGCCCCTTCCCAATCTCGAAGAAGCCATCGCTCAGGTTCGTCTGCTTCGCGAGGCTCGCGCGAAGGACAAGCAGGGCTCCGCGCCGCACCCAGCCTCTGGTTCGTAACTCCGTACAAGGATCTCTTGCAATGCCAGAATTGCCAGAAGCAGAATCTGTTGCCAGGCAGATACGAGCCCATCTTCTCGGCGCGCAGTTGAACGATTGCGTGGTGGGGCGGGCGGATATTGTCCGGGAAGGGTTGTCCACGCTCCCCTGGTACCGGGGCGCGATGCTGGAAGATGTGGCGCGATACGGCAAGAGTGTGGCGCTGGGGTTTAGGAAAGAGGGTGAACTCCGGTATATCGTTGCGGAGCTTGGCATGACGGGGCTTCTGCTCTTTCATGCCACGCAGACGAGACATCCGCAGCATGTGCATGTCCGCCTGTCCTTTACGGGGAGGCGTGAGTCGGAGCTGCGCTATTGGAATCCCCGGCGGTTCGGGCGGATGTCCTTGCTCGATCAGGCGGGACTCGATGCCTATCGCACTCGTCGTTTCGGGGTCGATCCCCTTACTGTGCCGCGCGAAGAGTTCGTGCGTCTCCTGCAATCCAGGCGAGGGCGGCTGAAACCGCTGTTGATGCATCAGCAAGTCATCGCGGGGATCGGGAATATCTACGCGAACGAAATTCTCTTCCGTGCCAGGCTCCATCCGAACCGCGAGGTGGCGAGGCTGCGCGAGACGGCGATGATCCGGCTTTACGACACGATGCAGTCAGTGCTGTGCGAGGCGATTGCCTGTGGCGGCTCCAGCGTCAAGGACTTCTTCGCGCCGGATGGCACAGAGGGCCAATATAAGAGTCGTCATCTCGTCTACGGCAAAGAAGGTCAACTCTGTCCCAACCGCTGCGGGAGGGTAATTCGCCGTCTCCAAAGCGAACGCAGCTCATTTTTTTGTCCAGTTTGCCAGACTAATCGTCTTTCAGGATAATTCGTATTTTGGCCCTGTAAGGCGTTCCGGACAGCATGTTGCGTATTGCTCTATGGTTTCAACCGTTTAGGCCTATGTGTCGTTCGTCGTCCTCGTTGATAGGCCTTTTGAGCCAATGGGCTTAGTTCCTCTGGCATATTGAGTCATCCAGCTGATTTCGTTAGAATCCTCCTCCTTTACAATTTGTTCCTCACCATTCTGTCTGAAGGAGTGACGTCATGGCGAAGGTGCTCGAAGGTCCCGGGATGGGGCTGATGAAAAAGTGGGGTATCACGGTCCCCAACTATGTCGTCGTCACCTCGGTTGACGAACTGACGAAACTCGGCCAAGCCAATGAATGGCTGAAGAAATCCAAGCTGGTCGTGAAGGCGCATGAAGCGCTCGGCTCCCGGTTCAAGCTCGGCCTGGTCAAGGTCGATCTGGATTTCAAGGGGGCGGAAGCGGCGGCCAAGGAGATGCTCGGTCGCCAGGTGGGCAGCATCACCGTCACGCAAGTGATCGTGTCGGAAATGATTCCGCACAAGGAAGAATATTATTGCGCCGTGAAGTCCACCCGCGAAGGGACGGACATTCTGGTCGCCAATTGCGGCGGCATCGAAGTCGAATCGAATTGGGAGCGGGTGAAGCGTCTGGCCCTGGAAGTCGGGCAGCAGCCTTCGGCCGACGCGCTTGAGAAAGTGGCCAAGGAGGCGGGCTTTACCGGCCCATTGGTCAAGAAGATGGCCGACTTCGCCGGCAAGATGTTTACCTGCTTCGACAGCGAAGATGCGCAGTATCTGGAAGTGAATCCTGTCGTCCTGCGCGAGCAGGATGGTGAGTTGATTGCCTTGGATGCGGTCACGTTGCTGGATGGCGACGCCAAGTTCCGCCATCCCGATTGGAACTTCGCCTTTGCCGCAGAATTCGGCCGCGCCTACTCCAAACATGAGATGGAAGTCATGGCGGTTGATTCTAAAATCAAGGGCTCGGTCAAGTTCATTGAGATTCCCGGCGGAGATACGGCCATGCTCCCGGCCGGCGGCGGCGCCAGCGTCTATTATTCCGATGCAGTCGTCGCCCGCGGCGGCAAGCTCGCGAACTATGCCGAGTACTCCGGCGATCCGCCGGACTGGGCGGTCGAAGTCCTGACCGACAAGGTCTGTTCGTTGCCCGGGATCAAGAACATCATCGTCGGCGGGGCGATTGCCAACTTTACCGACGTGAAAAAGACGTTCGGCGGCATCATCAATGGATTCCGCAAGGCCAAGTCCGAGGGGAAACTCAAGGGCGTCAAGATCTGGGTGCGTCGCGGTGGCCCACGTGAGAAGGAAGGGCTCGATGCGATGCGCGCGCTCAAGGACGAAGGATTCGACATCAACGTCTTCGATCGCAACACGCCGCTGACCGATATCGTCGACAAGGCACTTCAAAACAAGTGACCAGTGGTCAGTGATGCGTGATCGGGAAACGCAATTTCCCATCACGGATCACTCGTCACCTATCACAGCTTTCGAAAAGGGGAGATCCCGATGAGCATCCTGGCGAATAAAGATACCTATGTGGTGATTCAGGGCGGCGTCGCCGGCGTCAACGCTGCGCGCCGGATGGCCGAGTTTTGCTACCTGATCAAGCGCTCGCTGAACGTGCTGGCCTTTGTCTATCCGCCCGACGCAGGCAAGAGCCATGAGATCCCCTATGGCAGCGGTTTAGTGGCCGTTCCCATCTATAAGACGGTGGCGGAAGCCACCAAGAACCATCCCCAGATCAATACCAGTCTCGTCTATATCGGCGCGGATCGGGCCATGAAGGGCGGGATGGAAGCCTTGGACGATACGCATATCAAGGTGGTTTCGATGATCACCGAAGGTGTGCCGGAGAAGGACGCCAAGATTCTGGGCCGCCATGCGACCAAGCTCGGGAAGGTCTTCAACGGTCCTTCGTCGATCGGGATCGTGTCGGCCGGCTCCTGCCGCTTGGGTGTCATCGGCGGCGCCTTCGATAATCTGGTGCTCTCGAAGCTCTATCGCGAAGGGTCGTTCGGGGTCATCACCAAGTCCGGCGGCCTCTCCAATGAAATCATCTGGATCTGCTCGCAGTTTGCCGACGGCATCACGACGGCCATCGGCATCGGCGGCGATGCCTATCCGGGAACCGACTATGTCAGCTATCTCGAAATGTTTGAGAACGATCCGCAAACGAAGGCGGTCGTCATCGTTGGCGAAATGGGCGGCGATCTGGAAGAGCGGGCAGCCGAGTGGTACGGGGCCAAGAAGCGGCGGGTGAAGTTGATGGCCGTCGTCTCCGGTTTCTGTCAGGAAAGTTTGCCGAAGGGCATGAAGTTCGGTCACGCAGGTGCGAAGGAAGGGTTGAAGGGCGAAGGATCTGCCCGTGCCAAGTCCGATGCGCTCAAAAATGCCGGCGCGATTGTGCCTGCGACGTTCGGCGCCTTGGGGCCTGCGATTAAAGAAGCCTATCAGGAGATGTTGAAGTCCGGTTTGGTTAAAGAGCCGGTTGAGCCGGCCTCGTTGCCGAAGTTGCCGAAGACGGTCGAAGAGGCGATGAAGGCGGACGAAGTCATGGTCGCGCCGCTGATCCGCACGACCATCAGCGACGATCGGGGTGACGAACCCTGCTACGACGGATACCCTGCCTCCGAGCTCATCAATAAGGGCTACGAGATTCCCCATGTCGTGGGGCTCTTGTGGGACAAGCGGCTCATTTCCAAGCAGGAAGCCGAAATCATCAAGCGCATCATGATGCTCTCGGCCGATCATGGTCCCTGCGTCAGCGGCGCCTTGGGGACGATCATCGCGGCCTGCGCCGGGATCGGGATGTCCCAGTCGGTGGCCGCAGGTTTGATCATGATCGGTCCCCGCTTTGGCGGCGCCGTGACCGATGCGGGCCGCTACTTCAAGTATGCCGTCGATAACAAGATGACGGTGGACGAATTCCTGGTGTACATGAAGAAGAACCATGGCCCTGTGCCTGGGATCGGCCATCGCGTCAAGAGCTTGCGTAATCCGGACAAGCGGGTGAAGGAGCTGGTCGGGTACGTCAAGAGTTTGAATACGAAGACCCCCTGCCTGGACTTTGCGCTCGAAGTGGAAAAGGTCACCTCGGTGAAGAAGGACAACCTGATTCTGAACGTGGACGGTACGATGGCGGCGGTGCTTGTCGATATCGGATTCCCGGTCGACAGCTTGAACGGCTTCTTCATCCTCTCGCGCACGATCGGGTTGATCGGGCACTGGGTGGATCAGAAGCGTCAGGACAGCCGTTTGATCCGGCTGTTCGATTACCTCGTCAACTATGCGGCGCCCAAACGGCGTGAAGTGCCGCCGCTCAAGTAGCGACAATTTTTCATTGTAAATTGTCAATTTTAAACTGAGGTTACTATGTCGATGGATCTAGCGAAAAACTTGTATGCGAAGATGCCTGCCGCGTTTGCCAAGGCCAGAAAGCAGTTCGGCCGTGGCCTGACGCTGGCGGAGAAGGTGCTGGTTTCGCACGCGGACAATTTCGATACCCAGACTTGGGAGCGCGGCAAGGCGATGCTGGCTCTGCGTCCCGATCGTGTGGCGATGCAGGATGCGACAGCCCAGATGGCCATTTTGCAGTTCATGCAGGCCAATAAGAAGCAGGCAGCCGTGCCGAGCACGATCCATTGCGACCATTTGATTCGCGCAGAAATGGGTTCTGAAAAGGATCTGCTCCGTGCGATGGACGAGAACAAGGAAGTCTATAACTTTTTGGCTTCTGCTGCGAAGAAGTATGGCATCGGCTTCTGGAAGCCTGGCGCCGGCATCATTCACCAAGTGGTGCTGGAGAACTATGCGTTCCCCGGCTGCTTGATCATCGGCACCGACTCGCACACGCCGAACGGCGGCGGGTTGGGTGGCTTGGCCATCGGTGTTGGCGGCGCCGATGCCGGTGAAGTCATGGCAGGCCTGCCTTGGGAAGTGCTCCACCCGAAACTGATCGGCATTCGATTGACCGGCAAGTTGAGCGGCTGGGCTTCGCCCAAGGACGTCATTCTCTATCTCTGCGGCCTGCTCACGGTCAAAGGCGGAACGAATAAGATCGTCGAATATTTCGGCCCCGGCGCCGAAACCATCAGCGCAACAGGCAAGGGCACCATTTGCAATATGGGCGCGGAGCTGGGCGCCACGACCTCGGTGTTCCCCTTCGATCAGAAGATGGTTGCCTACTTGAACATCATGGATCGTGCGGACCTGGCCAACCTGGCCATCTCCCATAAAGAGTTGCTCGTGGCGGATCCGGAAGTCCATCAATCGCCGGAGAAGTATTACGATCAGATCGTCGAAGTGGACCTTTCGAAGCTGGAGCCCCATGTGGTCGGACCCCATACGCCGGACCTCGCGCGCCCCATTTCCAAGATGGCAGCTGAGGCGAAGGAAAAGGGTTATCCCATCGAGGTGAAGGCGGCCCTCATCGGCAGCTGCACCAATTCTTCCTATGAAGACATCAGCCGGTCGGCGCACATCGCCCAACAGGGTTTGAAGGCAGGCCTCAAGGCGAAGGCCTCCTTCCTTATCTCACCCGGCTCCGAGCGCATCTATCATACGATGAAGCGCGACGGGTTCCTGGACACATTTGAGAAATTTGGCGGTACGGTCTTGTCGAATTCTTGCGGCCCCTGTATCGGTCAGTGGAAGCGCGCTGACGGAGTGAAGGGGAAGGCGGACTCCATCGTCAGTTCGTTCAATCGAAACTTCCCGGGCCGCAACGACGGCATCAATGAAACTCTGTCGTTCCTCGCCAGTCCGGAAGTGGTCACGGCCTATGCGCTCTCCGGCGATTTGGGATTCGATCCGGTCAATGGCACCCTCAAGGGCGCGGACGGGAAGGAATTCAAGCTGCAACCCCCGCAGGGTGAAGAGCTGCCAGCAAAGGGGTTTGCCAAGGGCGATGAAGGGTTTGTGGCGCCGGCAGAGAACGGCGATGGACTCACAGTCGATATTCCTCCGACCAGCGAGCGGCTGCAGCTCTTGCAGCCTTTCCCTCGTTGGGACGGCAAGGATTTCGAAAAATTGCCGCTCTTGCTCAAGACCAAGGGCAAGACCACCACGGACCATATTTCTCCAGCCGGACCCTGGCTGAAGTTCCGCGGTCATCTCGACAAGATCAGCGACAACATGTTCCTGGGCGCCAACAATGCCTTTTCGTCCGAGCCGGGCAAGGGCACCAATGTTCTCACCGGCGAATCGAACCTGACCATCGCGCAGATCGCCAGGGCCTACAAGGCTAAGGGGATCGGATCGATCGTCGTGGGCGACGAGAACTACGGCGAGGGCAGCAGCCGCGAACATGCCGCCATGTCGCCGCGCTTCCTCAACGTGAAAGTGGTGTTGGTCAAGGGCTTTGCCCGTATCCATGAGACCAATTTAAAGAAACAGGGGATCTTGGCGTTGACCTTCGCTGACCCGAAGGATTACGAGAAGATTGAGCAACAGGACCGCATCAGTGTGACGGGGCTCAGCAGTTTGGCTCCCGGCAAGCCGGTGCAGGTGACGATACACAAGACGGATGGCACTTCGCTCACCATCCAGGCGAACCACAGCATCACCGAACAACAGATTGCGTGGTTCAAGGCTGGTTCAGCGTTGAATGCGCTGAACTGACAACGAGCTAGAAGAGGAAAAACCATGACGACCAAGGCATCCAAGATTATTTACACCAAGACCGATGAGGCGCCGATGTTGGCGACCTATTCGTTCTTGCCGATCATCAATGCCTTCAGCAAAGCGGCCGGTGTGTCGGTGGAGTTGCGGGACATTTCTCTGGCCGGGCGTATTCTCGCCTTGTTCCCCGATTACTTGACGCCCGAGCAGAGGCAGGCGGACGATCTGGCAGAGTTGGGCGCGCTGGCCAAGCAGCCGGAAGCCAATATCATCAAGCTGCCGAACATCAGCGCGTCGCTGCCCCAGTTGCAAGAGGCCATCAAGGAGTTGCAGGGCCAGGGGTATAAGCTGCCGGATTATCCGGAGAGTCCGAAAGACGACAAAGAGAAGGACGTCAAGACCCGCTACGATAAAGTCAAAGGCAGCGCCGTCAATCCGGTGTTGCGCGAGGGAAATTCCGATCGCCGTGCGCCGCTGTCCGTCAAGGCGCACACCAGAAAGCATCCGCATAAGATGGGCGCCTGGAGCCCGGATTCCAAGACCCACGTGTCCCACATGAAGGGCGGAGATTTCTTCTCCAACGAAAAGTCGCTGACGACGTCAGCGGCGACCGAGGTGAAGATTGAGTTCGTCGGCCAGGACGGCGCGACCACGGTGCTTAAGCCGAAAGTGGCGCTGCAGGCCGGGGAAGTCATCGATGCGACCTTCATGAGCAAGAACGCGCTGCGCAAGTTCATTGAAGAGCAGATCGAAGATGCCAAGAAGAAGGGTGTCCTCTTCTCGATCCACCTGAAGGCCACCATGATGAAGATCTCGGACCCCAAGATCTTCGGTCATGCCGTGACCGTATTTTACAAGGATGTATTCGAGAAGCATGGCGAGACGCTCAAGAAGTTGGGCGTGGATCCGGACAACGGTCTCGGCGACCTCTATGCCAAGATCAAGGCCTTGCCGGAGGATCAGCGGAAGGCGATCGAAGCCGATATTCAAGCGGTCTATCAGAAGCGGCCTCCCATGGCGATGGTGAATTCCGATAAGGGGATCACCAATCTCCATGTGCCCAGCGATATCATTATCGATGCCTCGATGCCCCCGGTCATTCGCGACAGCGGAAAAATGTGGGGCCCTGACGGTAAGGCAGCGGACGCCAAGTGCGTGATCCCGGACGCCAGCTACGCCACGGTCTATCAAGAAGTTATCGACTTTTGTAAGAAGCATGGCGCGCTCGATCCGAAGACGATGGGCAGCGTGCCCAATGTCGGCTTGATGGCGCAGGCGGCGGAAGAGTATGGCTCGCATGACAAGACCTTCAAGGTGCCCGGCAATGGGACGATCCGTGTGGTGGATGCGGCGGGCAAGACCTTGCTCGAACATAAAGTAGAAGAGGGCGATATCTGGCGCATGTGCCAGGTCAAGGATGCCCCGATTCGCGATTGGGTCAAGCTGGCGGTCACGCGCGCGAAGGCGACCGGCGCTCCGGCGATTTTCTGGCTGGACAAGACGCGCGCGCACGATACGCAATTGATCGCGAAGGTGAACCAGTATTTGAAGGATCACGATACGACGGGCCTCGATATCCGGATCATGAATCCGGCCGATGCCACGCGTCTGTCGCTGGAGCGGATCAAGGAAGGCAAAGACACGATCTCCGTCACGGGGAACGTGTTGCGCGATTATCTGACGGACCTCTTCCCGATTCTCGAAATCGGGACCAGCGCCAAGATGTTGTCGATCGTTCCCCTGCTGAACGGCGGCGGGCTGTTCGAGACCGGCGCCGGCGGCTCCGCGCCGAAGCATGTGCAGCAGTTCCAGGAAGAGGGCTATCTGCGGTGGGATTCGCTCGGCGAGTTCCTCGCGCTGGCCGCGTCGCTGGAGCATTTGGCCAAAGTGGCCAACAATTCTGCCGCCAAGATGTTGGCAGACACGCTGGACCAGGCCAATGCCAAGTTCCTGGAGAGCAACAAGTCTCCGGCCCGTAAGGTGGGCGAGATCGACAACCGCGGCAGCCATTTCTATCTTGCGTTATACTGGGCCCAGGCCTTGGCCCAACAGACGCAAGACAAGAATCTGCAAGCGCGTTTTGTGAAAATTGCCAAGGAGATGGCGGACAACGAGGCCAAGATCAATGGCGAGTTGCTCGCGGCGCAAGGGAAGCCGGTCGATGTCGGCGGGTACTATCACCCCAATGACGCGAAGGCCGCAAAAGCGATGCGCCCTAGCGCGACGCTGAATGCTATCGTGGACGCGATTGCATAGAAGGCAGTGAAATGTGATCTGTGATGCGTGATGGGAGGAATACCCTGCCATTACGCATCACGTTTACGCACCACGAAGAGGAAGATGGCACAAGAAGACAAAGAGAACATTATCGATCAGCCGGAAGTCCTTCGGCACAAGATGGTCACGGTCGAGATCGCCGGCAAGAAGTATGACGTGCCGGAGGGGATCACGATCATCAAGGCCCTCTGGTATTCCGGCCAGGAAGTCGTCCGTGGGGCCGGCTGCCTTGGCGGGTTCTGTGGCGCCTGCGCGGCCTACTATCGGACCAAGGACGATCCGAAAGTGCGAACCTGTCTGGCCTGCCAAATGGCGGTGCAAGACGGCATGTCGATCACGATGATGCCTCCGTTTCCGGCCCGGAAGGCTACCTACGATATTCGGACGCTCAAAGACCCCAAGCAAGATCTCTTCAATCTCTATCCCGAAGCGCCGCTCTGTAGAAATTGCAACGCCTGCACCGAAGCCTGTCCGCAGAAAATCGATGTGCGTGAGGGAGTTTGGAAGGCCGTCTTCGGAGATTTCAAGAGCGTCTCCGAGATGTTCATGGATTGCGTGATGTGCGGGATGTGCACGCCGGTCTGTATCGCGGACATCGCCCCCAACCTCGTGGCCCTCTATGTGAGCCGGGCGCAGGGAGCCCATTTCACCGAGAAGCCGGTGGGGCTGGATATCCGCATCAAGGAAATCGAGGACGGCCGGTTCAACGACGAATGGACCAAGCTCCTCAAGATGAACGAGAAAGAACTGGCCGATCACTGCGCGACGGTCAAGTAGCCGCAACGAGACTGCTTTCCCTTTTACCCAGAGGTTTCAGACGTGGACATCCATGCGCTTCAACAGATCGTGCACCAGACGCGGGATGCTCGACGCAAGCAGACCCTTCTCAAGCTTTCTCCTGCCGATCGCGACCAACTGATCCATCAATATCACCCAGATTTTCGGGAGAGCGCCTTTCGTCCGCTCCGGTTCGGTCCCAATGTGGGGGACAAAACGGCGATCGAGCTGGCAACCTTGCTGGAGGGCGACAGTTCCGTCACAGACGGATTCGATCTGACGCCGGA
This sequence comes from Nitrospira lenta, assembly GCA_945905765.1. GTDB lineage: Bacteria > Nitrospirota > Nitrospiria > Nitrospirales > Nitrospiraceae > Palsa-1315. Next base: position 10,000 of record CAMDPZ010000029.1, on the reverse strand, counting down.
CTACACGACCGATGTGCTGGTCGTGGGCGGCGGCGGAGCCGGCTGCGCTGCGGCGCTCCATGCCCATGCGGCAGGCGCCAAGGTCATGCTGGCAACCAAGCTTCGCCTCGGCGACTCCAACAGCGTGATGGCCCAAGGCGGCATGCAGATTTCTGTCGCGCCGGAAGACTCGCCCGTCACCCACTTCGTGGACACGCTGAAGGGCGGCCACATGCAGAACGACCATCAGCTGCTCAAGGTGATGGTGGAGGAAGGTCCTTCGATTGCGAAATGGCTCTTGAGCCTGGGCGTCCTGTTCGATCGCGATGGGGACGGCAACCTCCATGTGAAGAAGGGCGGCGGCAGTTCCAAGCCTCGCCTCCTGACCTGCTCGGACTATACCGGCCTCGAAATCATGCGGGTGCTCAAGGACGAGGTGCTGAATCAAAATATTCAGCTGCTCGAGTTCTGCGCCGCGGTCGAGTTGACGAGCGACGAAAATGGACACTGCACCGGCGCAATCTTCAAAGACCTCGACAACCATCGCGACGTCGTGGTGGCGGCCAAGTCCGTTATCCTGGCGACAGGCGGAATCGGCCGGCTCCACATCCAGGGATTCCCGACCAGCAACCACTATGGCGCGACCGGCGACGGCCTCTGCTTATCCTATCGGCTGGGCGCAAAGCTGGTGCATATCGATACGTTCCAGTATCACCCTTCCGGCGCCGTCTATCCCGAACAGCTCATCGGAGCTTTGGTCACAGAGGGAATTCGCTCAGAAGGCGGCCATCTGGTCAATGCGAAGGGGGAACGGTTCGTCAACGAGCTGGATACCCGCGATGTCGTGTCCGCGTCGATTATTCGGGAATGTGAAGAGGGCCGCGGTATCCGCACCATGTCCGGGCGCGTCGGCGTCTGGCTTGATACCCCGCTGCTCGATGCGGCGCAGGGCCCTGGGACGATGGAAAAACATTTCCCGGCGATGATGTTGCAGTTCGAGCGATTCAATATCGACATTAGCAAGGATCCTGTGTTGATTTTCCCGACGCTGCATTATCAGAACGGCGGAGTGAAGATCGACACGAATTCTGAAACCAACGTGAGAAATCTGTTCGTGGCAGGAGAAGCGTCCGGCGGATTGCACGGACGCAACCGGTTGATGGGAAACTCCCTGCTCGATTTGATGGTCTTCGGGAAGCGGTCCGGGTTGACGGCTGCGGCTCGCGCCGCATCCATGCCGCAAGGAAAGTTGACGGTCGGGCATCTGAAGGGGTTCCGCGCCGAAGCCAAGAAGCATGGCAGCGCGAGCGGAGTCGTGTCCCCCATGATCCTGCCGGCGTATACGCGTAAAGAATAACTCAAGAGCTTATGGCGTATAGCCTATAGCAGGAAATCGAAGAGATAGTTCTTGGTTCAAGCCATTAGCCATACGCCACAAGCCATACGCTCTTTTCAGGGGGAAGCATGAACGTTCATGAGTTTCAGGCGAAGCAGTTGTTCGGGCAGTTCGGGATTCCGGTGCCGCGCGGGAAAGAGATTCTTTCTCCCGAGGCCGGTTCGGCCTGGGCGGCGGAACTCAATACGCCGGTCTTTGTCGTTAAGGCGCAGATTCATGCGGGTGGCCGCGGCAAGGCCGGCGGCGTCAAGATTACGAAGGACAAGGCGGCGGTTCCTGGCCTGGTCAAGGAACTGATCGGCAAGACGCTGGTCACGCACCAGACCGGTCCCAAGGGGCGGGAAGTGCGGCGGTTGCTGATCGAAGAAGGCGCGGCGATCGCCAAGGAATTGTATGTGAGCATCGTCGTCGATCGGGACAGCGGCTGGCCTGTGTTTATCGCGAGCACGGAAGGCGGGATGGAAATCGAAGAAGTCGCAGCCCACACGCCGGAGAAGATCATCCGCGAAGCGATCGACCCGGCCGTCGGGTTCCAGGGCTACAACGGACGGAACATCGCCTTTGCGCTCGGGCTTCCTGCCATGGAGCCGGCTGTCGTGAATCCCTTCATCCAGATGATGGGGAATCTCTACCGCATGTTCATGGACAAGAATGCGGCCATGGTGGAGATCAATCCGCTGGTCATCACCAGCGATAAGAAGCTCATCGCGTTGGACGGCAAGGTCTCCTTCGACGATAGCGCGCTGTTCCGTCATGCCGATGTGCAGCAGATGCGCGATCTCCACGAAGAAGAGCCGTTGGAAATCGAAGCGGGTGAAAATAATTTGAACTACGTGAAGCTGGATGGCAACATCGGCTGCATGGTGAATGGCGCCGGCCTGGCCATGGCGACGATGGACGTGATCAAGCTGGCAGGCAGCGAGCCGGCCAACTTTCTGGACGTCGGCGGCGGCGCGACGAAAGAGACCGTGGCGGCGGGATTCAGGATCCTGCTCAAGGACCCGAACGTCAAGGGCATCTTCATCAACATATTCGGCGGGATCGTTCGTTGCGAGCGGATTGCCCATGGTGTGATCGAAGCGGCCAAGGAAGTGAAGATCAATGTGCCGTTGGTGGTCCGGTTGCAGGGCACGAATGCAGAAGAAGGCCGTAAGCTGCTGGCCGAGTCCGGCCTCAAGCTGGAAGTGGCGGATGACTTGTGGGAAGCGGCGCAAAAAATTGTGAAGCTGACCGGAAAAGCAGCCTGAGGAATTGGGAGCGACAGGGCTGAGGCCCTTTTGCTCCCGGAGCGCGCACGATGGGAATGTGCTCGCTCGACGGCCGCAGTCAGGGCCTCTGCCCTGCCGCTCCCGAAAAGTGCCTCCGGTCTAGGTGAAAGTGGAAAAGAAAGAAAAGAGGACACTGTGAGCATTCTCGTAAATAAGCATACGCGGGTGGTGGTGCAGGGGATCACGGGCAAGGAAGGCTCGTTCCATGCGACCCAGTGCAAGGCCTATGGGACGCAGATGGTCGCGGGCGTGACGCCGGGCAAGGCGGGCCAGGAGGTCGAGGGGATTCCGGTCTTCAACACGGTGCGCGATGCCGTGAGGAAAACCCAGTGCGATACCTCGCTGATCTTTGTGCCACCGCCATTTTGCGCCGATGCGATTCTGGAAGCGGCCGATGCCGGGGTGAAGCTGATCATTTGCATTACCGAAGGCATCCCGGTGAACGATATGGTCAAGGTCAAGCGCGCGCTCTATGGCCGCGATGTCCGTTTGATCGGACCGAACTGTCCCGGCGTGATCACCGTCGATGAAGCGAAGATCGGCATCATGCCAGGCTTCATCCATAAGAAGGGGGTCGTGGGAGTCGTGTCGCGCAGCGGAACCCTTACCTACGAAGCGGTGCATCAGCTCTCGACGTTGGGTCTGGGCGAAACGACCTGCGTCGGCATCGGCGGCGATCCGGTCAATGGAACGGGCTTCGTCGATGTGCTGGCCCTGTTCGAGAAGGATCCAGAAACTCAGGCGATTGTGATGATCGGCGAGATCGGCGGTGATGCGGAAGAGAAAGCCGCTGAATTCATCAAGAAGCATGTGAAGAAGCCGGTCGTCAGTTTTATCGCTGGAATCACGGCGCCGCCAGGACGCCGCATGGGCCATGCCGGCGCGATCGTGTCAGGCGGCAAGGGCACGGCGGCTGAAAAGATGAAGATTCTTGAAGCGGCCGGTGTCCGGGTGGTGAAAAATCCGGCTGAGATCGGCAATGCGGTGAAGCTGGCGCTCGGGCGGTAGGGCCGGGCTTCGGTTTTTACGTAGAATAATCGGAGAATGGGGCTGCGTGGGTGACCATGCCGCCCCATTTTTCGTTTGAGAATCAGTCTGTTCGGTCTCCTTTCTTGCTCGCCAAGTAATTCCCCCTTTTCTCAAGATATTCGTGTTACGCTGATTGATGCGTGTATTTCTCATCCACGTTCGCGATCCCCAATTTTACGCCCTCCCAGCTAAGACCCGCGCAAAGAATGGCCGTATCAGGGTCATGGGTTTCCCCCCCATCGGCATCATGTCCCTCTCGTCGGTGCTCAAACAGGCCGGCCACGAATGTGTGATGTTCGATCAGGCGAACCCGGACACGCCGAACGACGTGATCCTCGAAGAGATTGCCCGGCAACAGCCTGACTTAGTCGGCCTCAGCTTTCTCAGCACCACCAGCTACCCCTACGCCAAGATCTTGGCCCGCCAGATTCGCGCCGACAACTCGAAGGTCAAATTGGCTTTTGGCGGCGTCTTTGCGAGCCTGAATGCGGCGCTCGTCAAACTGCAATGTCCTGAAGTGGATTTCGTCTGCCGTGGGGATGGTGAGCAGCTGTTGCTGGATCTCCTCGCCCAGCTCGATAATCCTGTCGCTGTGGCTGGCTTGACCTGGGCCAAGGATGGTCAGGTGATCCAGAATCCAGGACGCCCGATGGAGCGTCATCTCGATCAATGGCCCTTTCCAGACCGCGAAGGCCTTGAGCTCGACTTCGTGGAGTCCATGCCGCTCGATGTGCCGGCGGTGCTGTCGATGGAGCGGTTCACGACGATGCAGACCTCCCGTGGCTGTCCCTGGCCCTGCATTTTCTGCGACATTCCGATCTTCAACGAAGGCAAGTGGCGCGCGAGGACTGCGGCGCATGTGGTCAGTGAACTCAAGTATCTGGAAGGCTGCGGCTATGGATCGGTCTATTTTGTGGACGACCATTTTCTGTTGCAACCCAAGAGGATCGAGGCGATTTGCCAAGGCGTGATGGATGAGAAGCTCACGATTCAGTGGGGCATCGAAGGGCGCGTAGACTCGGTTGCCCAGCATCTGTTTCCAGCCATGGCCAAGGCCCATTGCCGGACGGTCATGTTCGGGATCGAAAGCGGGAGCCAGAAGATCCTCGATCGGCTCAAGAAAGAGCAGACGCTGGCAGAGGTCGCCACCGCAGTCAGGAATGCCAAGAAGGCCGGCATCGAGATCGTGCATGGTTTCTTTACGGTGGGCAATCCCGATGAAACGATTGAGGATATGAACGCGACGTTCGATCTGGCCTCCAAGCTGCCGCTCGACACCTTCGGCTTCAATCGGCTCTGCGTCTATCGTGGCACCCCGCTCTGGCAGGAATATGTGAAGCGTGGCCTGGTCAGCGAAACGACCGATTGGTACAAATATTTCAAGTGTTCAGAGATCGATCCGACTTGTTTGCCTGGCGAAGTGATCAACGAGGTCCGCCGCCAAGGGCTCAAGCGGCTCTTCATCTACAAACTTCTGCACTATCCGTTACAAACGGCCCGGTTGCTGCGGCGGTTCCTCCGGTTCATGCCGGCGCGGGACGTGGCCTACCTGATCCTCAAGCCGTTTATGGGGCAGAAGAAAGGCGCGACGAAGGCAGAGACGCTTTCGCGGGCCGTCGAGCATGGCGAGATGAAAGATATTGCGGCGCAGATGACGCAAATGACGGATGAAGTGCTTCAGCATGTCCTGGAAGAGTCGCGGCTGGAACGGCTCCGTATTCAGCAGGAAGCGGAAGGGTCGCGGGAGTTGCCCATGGTTCACGCCCGCTAGGGCAGGATGCTGAAAACGTCCGCCAGCATCGTTCTCGGCTCGCAAGAATCCTCAACGTACCCCTGAGGGTACGCCTCCGGTTCTTGCTCCGCCTGCGGCCTTGCTGGACGAACGTTTTGAGCATCCTGCAAGTTGTCGCTCCCGCTACACCGCAATCCCCCAGATCTGTTTCGCCGCCAACCCAATCCCATAGCTGACGGTCACTGCCAGGGTGATGATCGCGAGATTGAGCAGGATCCGGCGTTTCATTTCCATGCCTGATAAAAACGCGAGAATCGTGGATACGAGGACGACCATCGTGCCGGCCGTCAGGACGGAAACCAGTGCGTCCTTGGCGCCGAAGAGCACGGGGAGCACCGGCACTAGCGCGCCGATGACATAGGCTGCGCCCACAAACAGGGCCGAGCGTAACGGCTGCTCCTGCATGTCGGACGAGTTGGTCTCTTCCCCCAGAAATTGTTTTTTCGCCGACTCCATCGCCCGCACTTCTTTTTCTGAGTTCAGTGCCAGAAATGCGCCGGCTGCCATCGAGAGCGCGCCTGCCACCGCGGTGGTTGAGGCGGCGATCAAGACGGTCACGGCGTCGCCAAAGGCGCCGAAGAATCCACTCACTGCGCCGAGAATCTCCACCAAGCCGTCATTGAGTCCCAGGAAGATATTGCGGATTTTTTCCGGATTGATCTTGCGCTCGGTCAGCTTGGTGACGAGGGCGTCTTCATGCTTGAACTCGTCCTGCAGAATCCCCTTGAGCGCTTCGCCTAGCGGCTGATCTTTATAGGCATTCCAGAGGGAAAGGTATTTTTTGACCCCATAGATCTCGATCGCTTCCAGGACGAGATGGAGCGCCGTTGAGCCGAACAGGCGGCAGAGCCAGGTGAAGCACCAGAGTTTCAGCCGCCGAGCCAGGTTGAGGCGTTCCAGCTTCATGTCGAAGAATTTTTGCCAAAAGGCCAGGTGCCTGGTTTCGATCACGACCAACTCATTCAGCGTGCTTCGCGCCTCGGCGTTCGCCGAAATATCCCGCAGCACTTTGTAGAGGGAGAGGTCGAAGAGCTCATCCAGGATGAGCAGCCGCGCCAGCGCCGGGTCGTAGCGATAGGGACTATCCATGGGCGTTACTCCAAGGTCATGAATTCATTGAAAGTTCTTCGAGGGTCGGATGGGTACAGTAGACACTATTCGGTTTCTTTCCGTCAAATTCCCCTTGTTGGGTTACAGCCTAGGGAGCTGTCGGTAGGGACCTGTTCATCGTCTGCTATACTTCTGAAAGTAAGGCTTTTTCCGCTCGCCCTCAGATCGAAGACGGAGGCGATGCACCGTGTGCCGGAGGGACGAAAGGGTGGTCACGTTATGAACCAGAAACGTGAATTCTTCAGAGTCGCTATCGAGAGGATCGGGCAGATTGCCAAAGGGGCCGAGACCGCTTCCTGCGAGGTACTTGACCTTACGGAGAAGGGGTTTCAGTTACGCACGGATTTGCCTGCGGCCATGGGAGATAGCTTGGAGCTTGAATTCCCCCTGACCAAGGAGGCTCCGGTCCAATGCACCGTCGAGGTTACCTACGTGGCATCTCCGCAACTCGGCGCCCGCATCACGAAGATTTCTCCTGAACATCAGCAATGCCTTTCGCAGTTTATCGAGCAACTGAACGTCCTCAACCTTACCGGGTTTTAATTTATGGCCACGCCCCACGAGGAGTCGAATAGCCAGGCCTGCGCGGTGTCTCACGTCGAGCCAGTCGTTTGCCTCCTCAGTGCAGTCCTGCTGCTCAGCACCGTGCCGATTCTGACGAAGTATGTCTTCCAACACAGCACGGTGGATCCGCTTGGCATGGCTCTGGTCAGGGTGATGACCGGCTTCTTCTTTTTGTTCGCGATTACCCTCGCGCAGGACATCAGAGGGCTGAGCGCCTTGACAGCCGGTGATGTGTTTCGGCTAACCCTCTTGGGGGGGCTGGGGGTTGGTTCATATGTGATTGCGGCCTGGGGCCTTCAGCTGACCAGCGCCACCCATTACATTTTGATTTACAGTATGGTGTCGCCGCTCACCGCATTGCTGAGTGTGTTGCTGGGGAAGAGTCAGAGCTGTCCCCTCAAGCTGGCCGGCATCGCGCTCTCATTGACGGGCTGCGGCATTGCTATGTCGGATAAGTTAGGCGACTTTCAGGCAGATTTTGGGTTAGGCGATCTGCTGATTTTTTTATTCACGATTATGATGGCCGCGCACCTCGCCTGGAGCTCCAATATCGTCAAGCGTTTCGGCGCCATGACCGCCAATACCGTGATGTTCGGCAGCAGCGCTCTCTTTCTTTTGTTCGGGGCGTCAGTCTGGGGGCAGCCTCCCACCGACGATTTCTCGCTGACGCTGGTCTCGTCGATGCTTTACATTGGCGTGGCCACGGCTTCCGTTTTTCTCCTGCGCTATCGTGCGCTTCAAACCATCTGCCCGGCGACCGTTGCGGTGTATCAGAACCTGGCCCCTGTAGGTGCCATTCTTTTTGCCCACGTATATTTGGGTGAGACGATCCAGTTCGGCACGGTGGTGGGTGGCGCGATCATTCTCCTGGGCGCTGAAATGGTTCGCAGGAGCAGCCAGCCTCAATTGGCAACCAGTCATCCCTGTGTCACGCCCTGTGCGATTAGCGCAGCCTGCCACCGAGCGTATCCTCAGCAACCCAATCCGTAACAGTTTAGCGCTGTGAGAGAGGCCTGCCGAGATCGGCAAGGGTCGTTTCTTTTCAGCGGATGAAGATCGTAGCGCCTGTCTAGGTCTGAACAAAGAGAGTGGGGGAGGATTACAGACCCTTGGAGGATTGTTCGGTCTGATGCCGCTGTTCGGCGGAGCGGAGGCGAATTTTGAAGATTACCCTGCGGCTTTTCTCGCGGTTGATGACGGAGGTGGATTCATACATCAGGTCTTGCCTCCCTCGTCCCGTAGCTGACGTGATCTCCTGAAAACATTGGTAGGAATAGGGTTTGGCGGTTTGAATGACTTCCAGCCCCTTCACCATCACAGCCAGCGACCGTTCCTGGCTCAATTTCAAGTTAAACGCATCGCTGCCGTAATCGTCCGTGTGTCCTTCGATCGCGAGCGAGTCGATCTTGTTGCGCAACGGGCCGCACAGGGCCTCCACATAGAAGGGCAACGCGTCTGCGAGGAATTGCTCCGCCGCAGGCGAGAGCGCGCTTTTCCCGAATTCGAATGTGAGCCGGTCCTCCGGGACCACGATTACGAGCGCGAGCGGGTCGCGGGGATCCGCATCGAGCGAGAGCCCCAACCGCTGAATGTGGTTGCGCAACGCCGTTCGTACGTCCTCCTTGTTGCCCTGTAATTCAGACTGCGCCGCGGACGAGACTTTGCTGAACTGCGCCGCGAAGAGCAGGATGAAGACGACCACGAGGGAGGTCATCAGGTCGGTGATGCCGAGGGTCGTCTGTGAGGGGCCGGAACTTTGTGAGGTTGCGCGTTTCATGAGGTCGGCCGCCCCGTGGAGGCCAGCGATCGTAATGGTGTAAATCGGTGCTCCTCAGTTTGTGCGGATGCGGGCGACGGTCGCTGTTTGGCGAGCCCGTCCGTCAGGCGGCTCATGAGCTCATCGAGCGTTCTCGGATCCTGGGTATTTTGTCTTGGCATATCCTTCAATAGGATGGTGAGGCGCTGGATCGAGGCATTGAGCGCTGTGATCGGCGCCGTAAATTCTTCACGGATCACTTGCGGCAGTTCTGCCGTCATCCGTCGTCCCGCTGCCTGTTCCTCCTGCTTCCATTGCATCAAGGATCGAACCGCCGCAGCCAGTTCAGCAATGGGGGCCGCCAGACTATCCCGGCCCCTGTCTTCGGTGCGTTCCTTCAGTTCCTCGTCGGAAGTCTGTTGGTTGCTCCCCGCCGCACGGTGCATTGGCGTGAGTTGCTCTAGCATTTGTTCCATGGTCTTGCGGGGAAAGAGCTCGTCGAGGAGACCGAGGAACGTATGGTGTTCGTTCATGAGCCGAAAGACCATCGGTTTTTCAATGAGCGTGAAGAGATTGGCGGCAATCAGTCCGACGATGGAAGTGAGGAACTTTCCCGCCAGCCCGTTGATCAGCCCCTGAATGCCGTCAATGTCATGTCCGTCTGCATGGAGTTTGCTGAGGCCGATGAACAGGGCCAAGAACGTGAGCAGCAACCCGATCCCTGTCACCAGCGAAGGCAGTTGGCTGTAGAAGGCCAGGTTCACGCGATGGCTCAGGAGCATGTCCTGCGTAAAGATTTCTTCCGCCCGGCATGTGCTGAAAATGCGAGGCTCCACAAACCAGGGCACATGTTCGAGCACCAGGGTCTTGCGGAACTGCGCCCAGGCCTGCCGGAACATGGGTTCTTTCTGCAGAGCCTTTTCAAGGGTCTGCAGGTCCTCGCAGTCGATACGGGTAGAGGCGGATGCAGGTTGACTGGCCTGAGCCGAGAATCCCACCAGTGCGCGGCTCGTGAATCGCTCACGATCGCCGTCGCCTCGGTCATGAGCCAGAGCCGTCAGCATCGGGCGGACTCGATCGAAGGGTCGTTGCGCGCCGGTGACTTC
>CAMDPZ010000028.1 GCA_945905765.1 Nitrospira lenta | reverse complement strand
AGCGGAATTCGAAACGTGCCTTGGACAGGGCGTTGTCACGAATCTGCGCGCCGGGGTGGCCTTTGGCCAGATCCGCCGCGTGGGCGGCAATCTTGTAGGTGATGATGCCTTCCTTGACGTCGTTCTTGTCGGGCAGGCCCAGATGTTCCTTGGGCGTCACGTAACACAGCATGGCGGTGCCGAACCAGCCGATCATCGCCGCGCCAATGGCGGAAGTGATGTGGTCATAACCCGGCGCGATGTCGGTGGTCAGCGGCCCGAGCGTATAGAACGGCGCCTCACCACAGACTTCGAGTTGTTTGTCCATGTTCTCTTTGATCATGTGCATCGGCACGTGACCCGGCCCTTCTATCATCACCTGCACGTCGTGCTGCCAGGCTATCTTGGTCAGTTCGCCCAAGGTTTCCAGTTCACCGAACTGCGCGGCGTCGTTGGCGTCGGCAATGCTGCCCGGGCGCAAGCCATCGCCGAGCGAAAAGCTGACGTCATAGGCCTTCATGATTTCGCAGATGTCTTCGAAATGGGTGTAGAGGAAACTTTCCTTGTGATGGGCAAGACACCATTTCGCCATGATCGAACCGCCACGCGACACGATGCCGGTCACACGTTTGGCGGTCATCGGGATGTAGGCGAGGCGGACACCGGCGTGGACGGTGAAATAATCAACGCCCTGCTCGGCCTGTTCAATCAACGTATCGCGGAAGATCTCCCAGGTCAGCGCGGCGGCGTCGCCATCGACCTTCTCCAGCGCCTGATAAATCGGCACCGTGCCTATCGGCACTGGCGAGTTGCGGATGATCCACTCGCGGGTTTCGTGAATGTTCTTGCCGGTAGACAAGTCCATCACCGTGTCGGCGCCCCAGCGCGTTGACCAGGTCATCTTCGCCACTTCTTCCTCGATGGTGGAAGTGACCGCCGAATTGCCGATGTTGGAATTGATCTTCACCAGGAAGTTGCGGCCGATGATCATCGGTTCGCTTTCCGGATGGTTGATGTTGGCCGGGATGATGGCGCGGCCGCGGGCGATTTCATCGCGGACGAATTCCGGCGTGATGACGGAGGGGATGCTGGCGCCCCAGGACTGGCCCTGATGTTGGGTGACGCCGCCGCCATGCCCGTTCCGCGAGGCCAGTTCGCGCGCCACTTCCCGGGACTGGTTCTCCCGGATCGCGATGAATTCCATCTCCGGCGTGACGATGCCTTTTCTGGCGTAGTGGATCTGGGTCACGTTCATGCCAGGTTTGGCTCGCAAGGGCTTGCGGATGTGCTGGAACCGGAGCTCGTTTAGCTTGGGATCGGCTGCGCGCAGGCGGCCATAGAGTGACGAGACATCCGGGAGTTCAGCTACGTCGTTTCGGCTGAGGATCCAGTTTCTCCGGTACGGAGCCAGGCCCGCCTTGGCGTCGATCGTGACGTTCGGGTCTGTGTAGGGGCCGGAGGTATCGTAGATGGTGATCGGTTCATTGGGGGTGGGCGCGCCCCCGTTCATCGCCTTTGTCGCGGTCAGGCTGATCTCTCTCATCGGAACCTTCACGCCGGCCTGGGTGCCCTGCACGTAGACTTTGCGGGAGGCGGGGAATGGCGTGGTCGTCAAGGTCGATCCGGCAGATTGCTGCCCCTTGCCAGTGGCAGATCCGTTGCCGATTGTCTGGTCGCTCATGAGGAGATCCTTTCTCCGAAACGTGAACTGTGCTTAGTAATCAGAAATAAAAAAACCGCACCGAGAGAAGGGGTGCGGCAGAGAGACCAACAGTGTCTGGTTGTTCTCGCTTCCCTACGCTGGTATTACCCAGGTCAGGTTCTGAGGGTCGTCCGTTCGGGCGGACTCTCAGCCACATGGCTCCCCTAGCTTCGAACAAGAATCGTATCGCTGGCCCCCTCCGTTGTCAACGGGGTATTAGGCCTATCGAGGGCGAACCGAGTGGGCCATCGCCCGCGTAGGACTTCCTTGCAGGGCCGGTTCATTGATTGTAGGGGAGCCCTAACGTAGAATGGTGCTGGATGTCATTTCGCTAGGGAAGCTATGCAAATTATCTCGACAGTTCCGAAGCCGATCACGGACTATCAGCAACTATCTGCGGAGGAGCTTTTCCGCCGGACGGTTGAGGCGAAACGTATGCTCGGCGACCGGGTTATGATCCTGGGCCATAATTATCAACGGGATGAAGTGATTGAACATGCGGATTTCCGCGGGGATTCGCTTCTCTTGTCGAAATTGGCAGCCGAACGGTCAGAGCGACCCTACATCGTGTTTTGCGGCGTGCATTTCATGGCCGAGACCGCCGATATCCTGAGCCGCTCCAAACAAACGGTCATCCTTCCTGATATGGCGGCAGGTTGTTCCATGGCGGACATGGCGGCCATCGAACAGGTCGATCAATGTTGGGATGAGCTGGGACGAATCATTTCCGTAGAAGAGACGGTCATGCCGGCGGTCTATGTGAATTCTGCCGCGGTGCTCAAGGCCTTTTGCGGGGAACATGGCGGGATCACCTGCACCTCCTCCAATGCGAGGGCGGTGATGGAATGGTGCTGGGCCAGGCGGGAGAAGATCCTTTTCTTCCCGGACGAGCATCTGGGCCGCAATACGGCCAACAAGATGGGGCTGCCGCGAGAAGAGATGATTGTGTGGGACCCCTATCAACCCAACGGGGGCAATAGCCGCGAGGCGATCAAACGGGCGAAACTCATTCTCTGGAAAGGCCATTGCAGTGTGCACCAGATGTTTCAGCCGGTGCATATCGACAATTTCCGCAAACAGTATCCGGAGGGGAAGGTCATCGTCCATCCGGAATGCCACGAGGATGTCGTCAACAAGGCAGACCTCTCAGGATCAACCGAGTTCATCATCAAGACTGTCACGGCGGCGCCGGCCGGGTCTGTCTGGGCTGTGGGAACGGAGCTGAACCTGGTTAATCGATTGAAGCGGGATCTCACCGACAAGAAGATTTTCTTCCTCTCTTCCACGGTCTGCCAATGTGCGACGATGTTCCGGATCGATGGAGCCCATCTCTGCTGGGCTTTGGAAAACCTTGTCGAGGGCCACGTCGTGAACCATATCGTCGTCCCGGATGACGAAAAGCGCTGGGCGAAGATTGCGCTGGACCGCATGATGGCGGTCAGTTAGCGGGATCGTGAAAAACGCCTTCAGCGTCGTTCTCGCGTCGCTCAGACCCTCAACGTACCCTCCGGGTACGCCTTGGCCCTTCGCTCGCTGCGGCCTTGCTGGAAGACGTTTTTGACGATCCCGCATCAAGGCTATGGGCTGGTGCCCTGGCTGCCATTCCGGTATATTCCTACCCCTGATTCCCATCACGTGCGCAGATTCTCTAGAGAGACCAGATAGGCTATGGATTACAAGGCAACGCTCAATCTCCCTAAGACCGATTTCCCTATGAAGGCGAACCTGCCGCAGCGGGAGCCTGAGCTCCTGGCTTCGTGGGAGCAGGAACGGCTCTACGAACAGATTCAGGAAGCGGGGAAGGGTCGGCCCCTGTATGTTTTGCACGATGGGCCTCCCTACGCCAATGGCCGCATCCATATCGGCCATGCGCTGAACAAGATCCTTAAAGACATCATCATCAAATCAAAGACGATGGCCGGGTATCAAGTGCCCTATGTGCCTGGCTGGGATTGCCATGGTTTGCCGATCGAGCATCAAGTGCTTAAAGAACTCGGTGACAAGAAAAAGACGCTCGATACTCCGGCTATCCGCAAGCTCTGCCGGGAATATGCGGAGAAGTTCTATGCGATTCAGCGGGAAGAGTTTCAGCGGCTCGGCATTTTGGGCGATTGGCAGCGTCCTTATTTGACGATGAATCCTGGCTATGAGGCTACGATCATTCGCGAGTTCGGGAAGTTCGTGGAGCGGGGAGGCGTCTACAAGGGACTGAAGCCGGTGCTCTGGTGCACGGCGGACCAGACAGCCCTGGCCGAGGCGGAAGTCGAATATGAAGACCATACTTCGCCCTCGGTCTATGTGAAGTTTCCGTTGGTCACGTCGCCCGCTGTGTTGAGCAAGACCTTCCCCGGCATTTCGTTTCCCGCCGGCATCAAGCTGGTTTCCGTCGTAATCTGGACGACCACCCCCTGGACCCTCCCGGCCAATCAAGCGGTCTGTCTCCATGCCGATATCGACTACGCCTTCGTCCAAGTCGGCGACGAGGTGCTGATCGTGGCGGAGAAGCTGGTCGAGAGCATGGCGAAGGGCTGCAAGCTCGAAGGGGCGCGCGTGTTCGGGGTGAAGAAGGGGAAAGAAGGATTCGAAGGGATCGAGACGCAACGGCCCATGACCACCGGCCTCTCGCCGATTCTGCTCGGCGATTTTGTGACGCTCGAGCAGGGAACCGGCTGCGTCCATATTGCGCCGGGCCATGGCATGGAGGACTACATCCTCGTCCTGGAACATAATGCCAAGGCGTCAGCGGGAGAAAAGCTGGAGATCCTGGCGCCGGTGGACAACGGTGGACGTTTCACCGAGATCGTGAAGGAGTTTGCCGGCCAGCATGTGTTGAAGGCCAATCCGAAGATCGTGGAGTTCCTCCAGGCCAATGGACGGTTGCTGGGCCATGGCTCGCTGAACCATTCCTATCCCCATTGTTGGCGCTGCAAGAACCCCGTCATCTTCCGCGCCACCGAACAATGGTTCGTGTCGATGGAGACGAACGATCTCAGGAAAGAAACGCTGGCGGAGATCGAACGAGTCCGGTGGATTCCCTCCTACGGCCGTGATCGGATCAACGGGATGATTCAGAACCGCCCCGATTGGTGTTTGTCGCGGCAGCGGGTCTGGGGCGTGCCGATCCCCGGTTTTACCTGTACCGGTTGCCGGTTTGTGCTGGCAGATCCGACGGTGATCGAGCACCTGGCGACCTTGATGGAAACCAAAGGGGCCGATGTCTGGTTCGAACAATCAGCAGCCGATCTATTGCCCAAGGGCACGGCCTGTCCGAAGTGCGGCGGAGTGGATTTTGAAAAGGAACGAGATATTCTCGACGTCTGGTTCGAGTCAGGCGTGAGCTACGCCGCCGTGCTGAAGCCGCGCAAGTGGTGGCCGGCCGATCTTTATCTCGAAGGGTCGGATCAGCATCGTGGCTGGTTCCACAGCGCCTTGTTGGCCGGGGTGGTCACCGATCGCCGCGCGCCCTACAAGGCCGTATTGACCCATGGCTTCGTCCTCGATGGGCAGGGCAAGAAGATGTCCAAGTCGGCGGGGAATGTCGTCGCGCCGCAGGATGTCATCAAACAGTCCGGTGCGGAAATTTTGCGTCTGTGGGTCTCGGCGCAGGATTATCGCGACGATCTCAGGATTTCTCCGGAAATCCTGACCCATATGGTCGAGGCCTATCGGAAGATCCGGAATACCTGCCGGTTCTTATTGAGCAATCTGTACGACTTCGATCCGGAGAAGGATTGCATCCCCTATGAGCAGTTGCCTGAATTGGACCGTTGGGCTCTGCATCGGTTGAGCGAGCTGATCCCACGGGTCAGAAAGTCCTACGACGACTTCGAGTTTCACACGATCTTCCATGCGCTCAATAATTTCTGTTCGGTGGATCTGAGCTCCGTCTACCTCGATATTCTGAAGGATCGTCTCTATACCTTCCGTGCCGATTCGCCCTTGCGTCGAGGCTCGCAGACGGTGCTCTTCGAGATCCTTGTGGCCATGACGAAGCTGATGGCTCCAGTCTTGAGCTTTACGGCAGAAGAGATCTGGCGGACCTTGGCGACTCAACCGGGGGGTAAGCAGGGTGTGAGTAGCGTCCATCTGAGCACATTCCCGGAGGTCCAACCTCAATGGCAGGATGCCGCATTGGCTCAACGGTGGGAACGGCTCCTGGGCTATCGCACGCAGGTACAGGGCGTGTTGGAAGGGAGTCGGCGGGATAAAGTGATCGGATCTTCGTTGGAGGCATCGGTGGAGCTTCGTGCCGATGCCGATAGCTACGAGTTCTTGCAGTCGTATCACAAGGACTTAACCACGCTCTTCATCGTCTCGCAGGTGAAGCTGATCGCCAGTGACAAGGCGAAAGGCTCTTTGGAAATTGTGGCGACGAAGTCCTCGTTTGGGAAATGCGAACGCTGCTGGAACTATCGTGAGGCAGTGGGGCAAGACGCGAGTCATGCCACCCTGTGCGAACGGTGCGTGGAGGCGGTGCAGTAATGCGACGGTCCGTTCGCTATCTGCTCCTGGCTTTGCTCGCCGGCACGATTATCGTGATCGATCAGGTGACGAAACTCTCCATCATGCAGTCCATGCGGCTGCATGAATCCATTCCGATCATTCAGGATTTCTTCAGCCTGACCTATATCCGCAACCCCGGCGCTGCCTTCGGCCTGCTGGCCGGCAGCAGCAACGCCTTTCGCATGGTGTTCTTCGGGGTGACCTCACTGATTGCTCTGGGCTTGCTGGGGACGATTCTCTTCCGGTTGCCGGAAAAAGATTGGGTGGGGCAGCTCAGTATTGCCGGGGTCCTGGGAGGGGCGATCGGGAACTTGATCGACCGGTTACGGTATGGGGAAGTGATCGACTTCCTCGATGTCTATGTGAACTCCTACCATTGGCCTGCCTTCAATGTTGCCGACTCCGCAATCAGTGTGGGCGTCGTCTTCTTGATTATTCACTTCGCTTTCGAGAAAAAAGACGAAGTACTTCTGCAGCAAGAACTCCCGCCTGCTTCTTAGTAGGCTGCTGAAAAATCCCGCCAGCGGGAAGGGGGATGGCCCGATAAGTCCCCTGTGCTCGCGCAACGCGCGGCCTCAGAAGGCCCTCGTTGGACGCGCGCAGTGGGGGACTCATCGGGCCATTCTAACGAAACGTCAACGAGCAAGCTCGGAGGCGTATCTTTCGTCACTCGCCTGCGGCCTTGCTGACGGGCTTTTTGCAGCAGCCTGTGAGCGCTCCACTAGAATCCGAAGATGTAGAATACGGCAATGCCCATGATGATTCGGTAGTACGCGAAGGGGCGGAGGGTATGGCGCTTTACGAAAGTGAGGAAGGCCGCGATCACGATCCAGGCGACGGCGAATGAGACCAGCATGCCAATTCCGAGCGCCAGATAGTCCTCTTGCCGGAAGAGGTCACGCGATTTCCACATTTGATAGCAGGTCGCGGCGATCAGGGTCGGGAGGGCGAGGAAGAAGGAATATTCCGTCGCGACTTTCCGGTCCAGTCCCACCAAGAGCCCTCCGATGATCGTGGAGCCGGATCGGGACATGCCTGGCAATAGGGAGGCGCATTGGGCCATGCCGATCCAGAAGGCTGATCGTAAGCTCACCTGTTCGAGTTGTTGGACTGTTGGCTGATTACGGCGGGCCTCGACGGCGAGAATGATCAGGCCCCCGACGATGGAGGAGATCGCGACGGTTTGCGGGGGGAAGAGATGGCTCTTGATCCAGCTATGGGTGAGGAACCCGATGGCCGCTGCCGGGAGAAAGGCGAGCCCGAGTCCGAGGAGGAACCAGAGATTTTTATGGGCCGCCCAGGATGATTGGAGAATTGCCGTCCAGGAGGTGGCGCCACGGGCCTGGATCATGGCCGAGGCCTCCTGCCGTTCACGCCAGGCTTGTCCGATTATGAAAGCCAGCTTCTGCCGTTCATAGGCGATGACGGCGAGGATGGCGCCAAGCTGGATTGAAATTTCCGCGCTGGCAGCAAGGTCCCCCTCGAACCCCAAGGCATGCCCGACGAGAATCAAGTGGCCGGTCGACGAGACCGGGAGAAACTCTGTCAGCCCCTCCACGATACCGAGGATCGTGGCGAGACCAGGGCCCCATTCGTTCATGCGATCTCTTTCTGAGACAGGTGAGGGCGCGGACTGCCTATCTGGCGCATATTCACAAAGTGGTGACGGTCCGTCAAGCAGGCGGAGAATGGATTGCAGTCCTCCTGGCCGATCTGTGGGGTTGGGCGACTGGCAAATCTGTTGACAAAGTGAGGGGCTTGGCATACATCAACACCATACGTATAGGTGCCGGGCGATCCTCTTTTCTCGCCAGGCCTGTCGGATGAGGGCGATAGCCGGTGTTGCTTGCAGGTGCCACGTTTAGTGGATGGGAGGTTTGCATGAAATCAGGATGGATGGCGGCGGTCGTGATGATCGGCGCAGTATCGATGGTCGGATGTGTCTCTCAAAAGAAATATGATGAAGCGGTGGTCGATGTCGATTCGGCCCGGTCTGAGTTGGAGAAGCTTCGCACACAGAAGAACTCGCTGGAACAGCAAGTCAAAACGCTCAAGGAGCTCAACTCGAAGTTCGGGAATGAGGCTCAGGTCGCTCATGATGAGCTGGAGCGTATCCAGCATGGGCGCGACAAGGAGCGCGGAAGCGCGGAGAGCCGGATTAAGGAACTCGAAGATCGCATCAGGCAA
Organism: Nitrospira lenta; assembly: GCA_945905765.1. Taxonomy (GTDB): domain Bacteria; phylum Nitrospirota; class Nitrospiria; order Nitrospirales; family Nitrospiraceae; genus Palsa-1315. The sequence goes on along the minus strand of CAMDPZ010000028.1, from coordinate 19,531 downwards.
TTTGCCCTGCAGAACCGGGCGGTGCATCAGGAATATGAGGATGTAAAGCGGCACAATCAAACCCTCAAGTCGCTGGTCGCTCGCTACCAGAAAGAGCTCAAGGACCAGTCCCGCTCTGCGGCAGGAACGCTCGAGCCGACCGTTCCGACTCCGAGCGCCCCATCGGTTGCGGCCCCTGCTCCCCCTGTGACGAACGCGCCTCAGGTCCTGTCGTCTTCCATGAATATCAATAAGGCCTCTGTCGGGGACATCGTATTGGTGCTCGGTCTCCCTAAGGACGTGGCCGATCGTATCGTGGCCAACCGTCCCTACCGGGTGAAGGGTGAGTTGGTGGCGAAAAACGTGGTGACCAAAGATATTTTCGACATGATCAAGGACCGGATCAGCGTCGGTCCTTAACTGCTGTCATGCGGCAACAGTCCAACAGGCCGTCTGCCACAGGGTGGACGGCCTGTTTGTTGTTGGGACCGTTAAGAGGCCGTTGCGACTAGATGATTCCCTTCGGCCCTGTTGATACAATGTCATTCACGTAGACGAGGGAACTGGAGAACGAATTGATGCGTCGTGCGATTGTAATCGTTGGGGTGCTGGTCGTCGGAGCCGCCATCGGCGGCTATGTGTTCTTCAATGGGGAGCGGAAGGTTCCGGTCCGTTATCGGAGCGCCGTGGTTGAGCGAGGCTCTGTCGTGTCGCTCGTGACGGCGACAGGCACGATCAATCCGGTCGTGTCGGTTCAGGTCGGGACTCAAGTCTCCGGCATGATCAAAAGTCTCCATGCCGACTTCAATTCGGTGGTCAAGGCCGGCGACATCGTGGCCCTGATCGACCCGGAACCCTTCAAGGCCCGCCGCGATCAAGCGGCTAGCAATCTTGAAATGTCGAAAGCGAATGTCTCGCGGGCCAAAACCGATCTGGCGCAACGTAAGCGCGAGCTGGACCGGGTTAAATCGTTGGTGGCGCAGCAGTACGTGTCGCAGAACGACGTCGATGTGGCGACGACGAATTTTCAGTCGGCTGAGGCCCAAGTCAACGTGGCAGGGGCGCAGGTGAAACAGGCAGAGGCGGCGTTGAATGCCGCAGAGCTGGACTTGAAGTACACCGTCATCCGGTCGCCGGTGAACGGGATTGTCGTGGCGCGAACGGTGGAGGTCGGTCAAACGATTGCCGCCAGCTTCGCCACACCGAACCTGTTCCTGATCGCGCTCGATTTGACGAAGATGCAGGTCGATACCAACGTGAGCGAGTCCGATATCGGGGGGATCACCGAAGGGAAAGAAGCGACCTTTACCGTCGATGCGTATCCCGGCCATCAATTTTCCGGCACGATCCGTCAGGTCCGTCTTGCCCCGATCAATGTGCAAAATGTGGTGACCTATAACGTTGTGGTCAACGTCGATAATCAGGACCTCCGGCTGAAGCCTGGCATGACGGCAAACGTGTCTATCGTGGTGGCGCAACGAGACGCCGTGCTTAAGGTGCCGAATGCCGCCTTGCGATTTACGCCTCCGACCGCGGAGAGGGTCGATCGCGCGGCGTCAGGCGGCAAGCCGGCCAAGGCGAAGAGCGCAGAGCCTCAGGCCGGCGCCAACAGAGGGGCCATGGCAATCAAGCGAACCATTTGGAAACAGGGACCAGCAGGAGAGCCGGAACCGATTCAGGTTCAAACAGGCATTTCTGACGGAGTGGCCACGGAGATTGTGTCGGAGGAATTGTCCGAGGGGACGCCGGTGATCGTGGGAATCGAACGACCCAAAGGCGAGCGGGGCGGAAAGGATCTGCCTCCGGGATTCGGGAGCGGCGGCCAGAAGGGTTCCTCGCGCAACCGGGGCCTGTAATCACCCGTGACGCGTCTCTCGTTGCATGCAATTTACTCACGCTGGGCGAGGGTTCGAGGTTCGATGTTCAAAGGTTTCTGAGCTTCGAATCCCGAACGGTGCATTTCGGATTGCGCTGTTCTCGCTTATCCTGCGCTTCACGTTTCACGTTTCACACTTCACGGGAAATGCCGATGAGTCCGCTGATCGAATGCGAAGATGTCTGGAAAATCTATCAGGTTGGCGACGTGGAGGTTCAGGCCTTGCGGGGCCTGAGTCTGACGATCGAGCAGGGCGAGTTCGTCGCGATCATGGGCTCCTCCGGCTCCGGTAAATCCACCCTTATGAATATTCTGGGCTGTCTCGATCAACCCACCAAAGGGTGCTATCGGTTGAACGGGATCGAGGTCGGGGGGCTTCGGCCCGATGAATTGGCCGGGATCCGTAATCAGCAGATCGGATTCGTCTTTCAGAGTTTCAACCTGATCCCTCGCACCAGCGCGCTCGAAAACGCCCAGTTGCCATTGTTCTATCGAGGCCTCTCGCTCAAGGACCAACGGACGCAGGCTGCGGCGGCGTTAGGGCGCGTGGGGTTGCATGGCAGGGAAGACCATTATCCGACGCAGCTGTCCGGCGGGCAGCAGCAGCGCGTCGCGATTGCGCGGGCGCTGGTCACGTCGCCGTCGTTGCTCCTGGCCGACGAGCCGACCGGCAACCTCGACAGCCAGTCGAGCCGGGAGATCATGGGAATCCTGGAAGCCCTGAACCGCGATGAAGGCATTACGATCATCCTGGTGACGCATGAAGTGGATGTCGCAGCCTATGCGGCGCGCGAGATCGTGATTCAGGACGGGCAGATCCTCAGCGATCGCCGGACCAAGGCTCATCCACCATCCAGTCAAGTCGAGGTCGAGATCTAGATGGCGGCGTTTGTCTGGCTCACGATCATGACGGCCCTGCGGATTCTCGGACGGAACCGGCTGCGCGCCGGTCTCACGATGCTGGGGATCGTCATCGGCGTGGCGGCGGTCATTGCGATGGTGAGCATCGGCGAGGGGGCCAAGCGGGCCGTGCAGGCGCAGATCGCGACGATGGGCACGAACGTCATCATCATTTTTCCCGGGGTGACGTCCGCGAGCGGGGTACGGGGCAGTCAGGGGAGCGCCGTGACGCTCACCGTATCCGACGCCTTGGAGCTGAGAAAACGCATTCCCTTGCTGACCGACACAGGCTGGTCCCGGCGCGATGTTATGCAAATCGTTTATGGGAACAAAAACTGGAACGGACCGATTAACGGCATCTCCCCGAGCTACCTCACTATTCGAGACTGGTCCTTTACGAGCGGCGGTCCTTTTACTCAGACGGACCTGGACAGCGCAGCCCGCGTCGCGCTTCTCGGTCAGACGATCGTGGAGAACCTGTTTGAGCCGGGCGAAGAGCCGGTGGGGGCGGTGATTCGCATCAAGAGCGTGCCCTTCCGTGTCATCGGGGTCCTTGCGCCGAAAGGCCAGTCCTCTCAGGGCTCGGATCAGGACGATGTGATCTTTATTCCCTTCAGCACGGCGGAACGGAAGGTGTTCGGGACGTCGTTTATCGGGTCCGTCGGGGCCATGTTCGGTTCGACCGATCAAGTCGAGGATTTGCCTCAGGCGGTCGAGCAGATTCGGGAGGTCCTGCGGGCGCGGCACCGGCTCCAGACTGAGCAGAACGACGACTTCACGATCCGGACCCAGGTCGATATCGGGAAGGTGCAAGAGGGCACCAGTGAGACCTTGACGATGATGTTGTTTGCCATCGCCTCCGTGTCGCTGTTGGTCGGGGGGATCGGCATTATGAATATCTTGCTCGTGTCCGTGACGGAACGGACGAGAGAGATCGGCGTCCGGATGGCAGTGGGGGCCAAGCGCCACCACATCATGATGCAGTTTCTGATCGAGGCCATGACCTTGAGCCTGGTGGGCGGGGTGTTGGGGATCGCGCTGGGGATCGCCGGAGCCAAGTTGACGACGGTCATCGCCGGCTGGCCGACCATCATCTCCGCCGACGTGATCGTGGTGGCGTTTTTCTTCTCGCTCGTCGTCGGTCTGTTCTTCGGATTGTATCCCGCCAACAAGGCCGCCAGGCTGAATCCGATCGAAGCGCTCCGCTACGAATAAACGAGGATATTGGGGTCAGTACCCGTGCCGTCTGTTAGGAGGCGGATGCTGGGGCTAAATGCACTTCGATGCGAGGGTTGTCCTTGTCGATGTGTTTGTAGAGGTGGGTTTCGACGATGCGGTTGTCGTTGAGGCCGAGCCCCTCGCAGAGGGCGTCCTGCGCGATCTTGAGCCCGCCATCCACGTCTCGTCTGAGGCCCGACGTAAAGTAAAACCTGATAGAGAGGGCGAGCCACTCGGACTGGAGCCCTGCCATCAGGGCAGCCCGGTGAGGGGATTGCGCCAATTTCAGCCAGACAACTTGTCCCACCTGGGCCTTATAGGCGCGGCCAGCAGCAGAGAGCAATCTCCGGCCGTTCACCGTGGCATATTGATGGTTCACGCTCGGGGGGACGGGGAGGGTCAGGGCTATCGCATGGTTCCCGGCTTGTGGCGGTGCTGATGGGGCTGCCGGCATGAGGGAACGGGGAGCGGTTTTTGTGGCGGTTGGCAATGCGGCTACTTTTTTGCCAGGGGTCCGGTAGGAGGTCACGCGCAGGGCGCGGGGGGAAGAGAGAAGCCGGGTCTGGCGCCGGAAAGTAGGCATGAGCGGCAGTCTAGAGGAGATTGAGGATCTTGGACATGTTCTGTTCGTATCGCTCTTCGGATCGGGCGAGGTAGCGTCGCCATTCGCTCGGGTTCCAGATCTCCATGCGATGGTAGAGGCCGACGAGAATGATTTCCTGGTCCTCATCTAGGGGGATGAGTTTTCTGAGGCGGCTGGGAATCAGGATGCGCCCGGCCTTGTCCAGCTCTGATGTGCCGGCTTCCGACACGATGTGGTGCATGAACAGCCGGCTCTGGTCTTCATCGAGCGTGGCTTTCGTCCGTTCGAGGACTTTCTCCCACTCTCTCATCGAGTAGATGAGGGTCGATTCTTCCGGGCCCTTGAGGAAGACGACGGCCTGTCCGTCCGATTCGACCTGCTCACGGATGGGCGAGGGGACGATAAACCGTCCCTTCTCATCCACTTTGCAGAGGTACTCACCGGCAAACATCAATGGGTCCTGTTCGTTACGACGCCAGCTGGGCTTTGGTGCGATCGCGAATCCACTGTTCCAGATCCGAACGTACGAAGCGCCATTCTTTTCCAAGCTTGAAGGCGGGAATCTGGCGACTCCGTAGATAGCGGTAGAGCGTGCGTGAGGTGATCTTGAGGTAACGGCAGGTCTCTTCCGCCGTCATCAGCTCGCTCTTGGGCTCGTTGGCCATTCAAAAACCTGGTTCGATAGGGATTCATATGCCTCACGAGGCTTCGGATACTGTTGTCAGGGTAGGAAAATGTGAGCAATCTGTCAAGTGAAAATGCATGACAATGCATGTCAGTGCCATCCGGCTCTGGCAGGCTGCTGAAAAAGTCCGCCAGCGTCGTTCTCGCCTTGAACGCATCCTCAACGTAGCCAGAGGCTACGCCTCCGGTGCGCTCATCGGCTGCGGCTTTGCTGGACGGCCTTTTTGAGCAGCCTGCGGGAAAGCTAACGTATCTCATGGCTGTTTCAACGTTTGTTAGAGGTCTGAGTCGTTTGTTCGGCTAAGATCCGATCCGGCACCAGGTCCGTCTCGATAGTTCTGGCCAGGGTCAGGGCGAAGACTGGCCCGCTGCCTGCTTGCCGCAGGGTCTTGGCACATTCGCGCAGCGTGGTGCCGGTGGTGAAGACATCATCTACGAGGAGGATGCGTTTCCCCGTGAGATCTTGAGGCCTGCGGACGGCAAAGGACTTTTTGAGGTTTTTCAGTCGAGCCTGTCTCGTCAAAGTCGTTTGAGGATCGGCGGCGGAGATTCTGACGAGGCTTGTGGCGGAAACAGGACGGGCTAAGTGTCGGCCGAGCTGATCGGCCAGCAGCAGGGATTGATTGAATTCACGCTCTCGCAAGCGGGTTGGGTGTAAGGGCACAGGGATAATCATGTCGATGTCAATTTCGCTGGGCAGGGCATCGATCATGAGGCGCGCGAGCGGCTTGGCGAGTGTATAGGTGCCGCGATATTTGAACGAGCAGATGGCGTCTTTCAGGGGTGGAAGGTAGGGGAAGAGGGTCCAGGCCCGTTGAAAGGCCGGCGGCCGCTCCTGACAATGGTGACAGTGATGGTTCGGCGTAAAGGTCGTGGCGGCTGGCGAGACAAAGGGTTGATCGCAGATGGCGCAAGCCGGCTGTTGGAGCGGGCGGATGCTCTGCCAGCATATTGAGCAGAAGCAGGGGGCCGGGTCAGCGCCGAGCTCCGTCCCGCAGCTCAAACATTCCACCGGCAAGACAAACCGGAGGGCCTGGCGGCACCAGTCGATGAGACGATCTTTGGTGCAGGCATGTAACATCGCGGGAGTCGCTCCCCTCCACGTTGTTTTGTGTTTCTTCTAAGAGAATAGGCCGCGCCAGTCAAGGTTGTTGCCCTGTAAATGGTTGTGATATACGAAGGCGGCAGGTTGTAAGGGTGGGAATGGAGAAGTCGCTCAGTATGGTGAGACTCGACCAGGTGTCGAAAGTATATGAGCGGGGCGGCGACATTATCACCGGGCTCGATCGGGTGACGGTTGACGTGGCTGAGGGAGATTTCTGCGCATTTATCGGTCCCAGCGGCTGCGGGAAAAGTACCCTGCTCAACTTGGTTGCTGGATTGGATGCGCCGACTTCGGGAGAGCTCTTTCTTGAAGGCCGGTCGACCAGCCGGTTTACGAACGACGACTGGACGGGGATTAGGCGGGATACGGTCGGGATTATCTTCCAGGCCTTTCATTTGATTCCAGGACTGACGGCGGCGGAGAATGTCGCGTTTCCCCTGTTGTTGCGCGGGGAGCGAGGGACATCGGTCCAATCCCGCGTCGAGGAAGTGCTGGAGCTGGTCTCGATGACGGCGCGCTGCCACCATCGCCCCAGTGAGCTTTCTGGCGGAGAACAGCAGCGGGTGGCGATGGCGCGCGCGATCGTGCATCGTCCCCAGATTATCCTGGCCGACGAGCCGACCGGCAATTTGGATTCCCAGCATGGGGCGGAGATCATTCTCCTCCTCCGGTCGCTGGTGCAGCGGTTTCGCCAAACGGTACTATTGGTCACTCACAGTGTCGCGGCGGCGGGCGCAGCCGATTATGTCTGGACCATGAAGGATGGACAGCTCGTGGCGAAAACGTCGCGCGAGCCTCTTACGATAGGAGCGTGATGGATCTTTCGATTACGATTGCCGGCGTGCGATTCCCCAGTTGCATCATGAATGCGTCGGGAGCCCTCTGTGTCACGCGTGAGGAGCTGCTGGCCCTGGGCCGGTCCCATGCCGGGGCCATCGTCACCAAGTCGATGACGGTTGAGCCGCGCGACGGCAACCCTGCGCCCCGGTATTATGGATTTCCCGGCGGCTCCATTAACTCCATGGGCTTGCCGAACCTCGGATACAAGGCCTACGCTGCGCTCATTCCTGAATTGAAGACGATGGGAAAGCCTGTCATCGCCAGTGTGGCAGGCCTTTGCGAAGATGATTTTCTGACGATCGCGGAGACGATCAATGCGGCAAAGCCTGATTTGATCGAGGTCAATCTCTCCTGCCCCAACATCCCCGGCAAGCCCCAGATCGGCTATGATGCAGAAGCTTCTGAGCGGCTGTTGAAGAGGGTTCGCAAGGTGATCACGGTGCCGATGGGGGTTAAGCTGCCGCCCTACTTCGATCCGGCCCATCACAAAGTCATGGGAGACGTGATCGGCCGCTGTGGGGTCGATTTTCTCAATCTGATCAACTCGGTCGGTAACGGGCTCGTCGTCGATCCTGAGCGTGAAGAGGTTGTCATCAAGCCGAAGGGCGGGTTCGGCGGGTTGGGCGGCACGATCATTAAGCCGGTTGCATTGGCCAATGTCCGGGCCTTTTGGAAAATCTTCGAAGGGCGCATCCCGATTATTGGGACCGGCGGCGTGGTCAATGGGGTGGATGCCTTCGAGCATGTGCTCTGTGGCGCCTCAGCCGTGCAGATCGGGACGGTCCTGGTCGAAGAGGGGCTTGGTGTGTTCGGCCGGTTGGAGACGGAGCTGGCGGCCCAGCTCAGCAAGAAGGGCTATACGAAGCTGGAGGACTGCCGGGGTAAGCTGAAGGAGTTGTAAGGCTACTTCGTCCCGAACGTCTTGGCCAGGAGGCCCAGTTGCAGCGCCCGTCGGAGCAGCTGCGCCACGTTCCTCACGTTCAATCGTCGCATTAAGTTGAAGCGGTGCACTTCGACCGTGCGCACGCTGATCTCCAGCACTTCCGCAATCTCACGGTTCGTCTGCCCGCTCGCCACGAGACGAAGGATGTCACGCTGCCGAGGGGTGAGGAGGTCGGCGTCGCTTTCCTCTTGCAGGGGCTGGATTTTGTGGATCAGGGCAGTTTTCTCGTTCATCATCAATCTCTCCTCATCAACTCACGCAAGTCTAGCAAAGGTATGTATCGCTGTAAACGAAACGACTCATTTATGCAGAGCCCTGTTGCGGGTTACGTAGTAGTACTTGTCCTCGTCCCTTTTCTGCCACGGTTCGCGCGGTCCATCTCGCATCTAGGCCGTAGATGACTATACCACTCGCGCTCCATATCGCTTTGATCCGTGCCCATGCCAGCCAGAAGCCGTTTCGCGTCTTATTGAGCATTGCCGGGGTGGCTCTGGGTGTCCTGGCCTCCGTGGCGATCGGGACGGCGAATATTCACGTCCTGCGATCCTTCGAACAAGCGGTTACAACGGTCGCCGGGCCTGCTTCATTGGAAATCGCCGGCCATGATCTTGGTCTGGATGAATCGGTCATTACGGCGGTCCGTGCGGTCGAGGGGGTGGTGAGCGCCGCTCCGGTGATTGAAGACTCGGTCGTGCTGACCCAGGGGGAGCAGCGAGGGCAGGCGCTTCAGATCGTGGGACTGGATCTCCTCGCGGAGGCCGGGAGCCGTGGATTTCAGATTCAGGCTGACGCGGAAGAGGCGCTGGAGACTCTGTTGGCTCCTGACTCGCTCTATCTTGGCCGTCAGGTTGCTGCCGACTGGAACCTGGGAGTCGGGAGTCTTGTCGAGGCGACGGCGGGAGGGCGTCTCGTGCAACTGCGAGTCGCCGGGCTTCTGCGCAACGACGAGTCCCGGTCGTCCCTCTGGGATCGGCTGGCCGTCATGGATATTGCGGCGGCGCAGCTGTTGTTCCATTCAGTCGGGCGGTTGGATCGGATCGAGCTGGTGACGCAGCCTGGCCGGCCGCTCGACGAGATTGCGGCCTCGGTGCGATCGGTGCTCCCGCCTCATCTGGTCGTGCAACGGCCGGCGCAACGGACGAAGCAGGTTGAAAATATGGTGCGGGCTTTCCAGCTCAATCTGACGGTTTTGAGCTGGGTCGGGCTGCTCGTCGGGATGTTCTTGATCTACAACACGATGGCCTTTGCCGTGGCGCAACGGAGGCGCGAGATCGGCATCTATCGCGCGCTCGGCATGACGGAACGGAGGGTTGCCGGTCTGTTCCTCCTGGAAGCAGGGCTGCTCGGTCTTCTGGGAGGGCTGCTAGGTGGGCTTGGCGGGGTCTGGTTGGGCAGGGGGCTGGTGTCGCTGGTGAGCAGGACGATCTCAGACCTGTACGCGCCAGTGACGTCAGGCTGGTTGATCCTGTCGTTCGATCTGTCAACGTTTCTGGCCGTCGCGAAGGGTCTGTTGCTCGGGACTCTGGTCTCGATGCTGGGGGCCCTTGGGCCTAGTCTTGATGCAGGCAGGACCGTGACGGTCCGTGCCTTGGCGCCGGGAGACTATGAAATCAGGAATCAACTGACGGCCAGTCTCTTTGGCTGGATCAGCCTTGCCTTGTTGCTGGTGGCAGGATTCTGTTCCTTGATGGGTCCGGTCCAAGGCCTGCCGCTCTTTGGTTATCTCGCGACAGTCTGCCTCCTGGGAGCCCTCTCCTGTCTTGCGCCTGTTTGTATTCAGTCGTTGGGACGGCGCTCTTGCGACAAGAGTCGGACGATGGCGCTCGGGGGGAGCCTCAGGCTTATTGCGGCAGACCAGGCTGCGCGCCATCCTGGCAGGAACGCGGTGACGGTGTCGGCCTTGATGGTGGGCCTGTCGATCATGATCGGTGTGGCCGTCATGGTTCGCAGTTTTCGCGACACGGTTGAGGTCTGGGTGAACGAGACCGTGATGGCCGATCTTATCGTGGCCCCGCAATCCTGGCTCCAGGGAAAGCATGCAGGGCAATCGTCCCGCTCCCTCCCTGGGACTTGGCTGGCGACCCTGTCGGCCATTGAGGGAGTGGCGGCAGTCGATACCTACCGGGAGGTGCATCTGGAGGTCGAGGGGCAGAGGGTCTCGGTGGTCTCGCGTGATCTTCTGCTCCATGCGCAGCGCAGTCGCTATCTAATGGTCCATGGAGACTCAACTGTATTGTTGCGGCATGCCGCCGAGACGGGAGGGGTCCTCCTGTCGGAAGTGTTGGCGACTCGATTGGGGCTTCATGAGGGAAGCCAGGTTTCCATCATGACGCAGGCTGGACCAGTGACTCTGTCCGTCGAGGGGATTTTTTACGACTATGCGACCGACGGAGGAAAGATGGTGATGGATCGAGCCTGGTATCAGCGCCATTGGCAGGATGACCGGGTGACTGTGTTTCCTGTCTACCTGGCTGACGGGGCCGATGCGAAACAAGTCAGGCAATCGATCGTGACGCAGGTGGCAGGGCTGGATGGAGTGACGGTTCCGCCTTTGGTGATCAGAAACCATGAGCTGCGGAAAGAGATTCTCGATATCTTCGACCGGACCTTCGTCCTAACCTATGTGCTGGAGGCCATTGCCGTGTTGGTAGCGGTGCTGGGCATTATCAATACCTTGGTGACGGCTGTCTTGGAGCGGCGCCGTGAATTCGCCACCTTGCGGGCGATCGGCGCCAGTGCGAGGCAGGTCGAACGGTTGGTCTTGTGGGAAGCGGCCTACCTCGGGCTGATCGGGGTGGTGCTGGGCGTCGTAGGGGGGCTGCTACTGGCCCTGCTGCTCATCCACGTGGTCAACAAGCAGTCCTTTGGCTGGACGATTCAGATGACGGTCCCAGGCGGAGTCATCTTACAGGCCGTCGCCCTCGCACTGACGTCAGCATTAGTGGCCGGCTACTGGCCAGCTCACTGGGCCGCCAGGCAGCCGCTGGTGGAAGGGTTGAGGGAAGAGTAGCGGGCAGGTTGGTCCTCTGTGCTCGCGGAACGCGCACGATAAAGCGGTGCTCGTTCGACGCGCGCAGTGGAGGACCAAACCTGCCCGCTCCTCTGGAGTGGGCAAACGAGCAAGCTTGGAAGGATTATTGGTGCGACCGCGTCAGGGGTAACTTTGATTAGTTTGCGACCGGTTGATGCTCGACTTCGATCTTGAAGCCGAGGTCCTCGATCATGCCCCAGACTTCTGGGGCGGGGGCTCCTGGAGTTGTGAGGTAGCCGTTCACGAAGATGGAGTCTGCCGGATAGAGGGCCAAGGGCTGGAGGCTCCGCAGATTATGCTCACGGCCACCGGCCACGCGGAGTTCGGTGCGTGGGTGCAGGAAGCGGAAGAGGCAGAGCACTTTCAAGCAGCGTTGTGGCGTCAGATTGTCACAGTTCTCTAGCGGCGTGCCAGTGGCCGGATGGAGCGTGTTGAGCGGAATCGAATCAGGCTTCACGTCGATCAGGGCCATGGCCAGGTCGATGAGATCTTCGTCCTTCTCTCCCATGCCCACGATCCCGCCGGAACAGATTTCCAATCCTGCCGCCCGCGCGTTCTGGATGGTGTTGAGCCGGTCTTGGAACGTGTGCGTCGTGCAGATGGAGGAGTGAAAGGCTTCGCTCGTATTCAAGTTGTGGTTCACCCGGTCGACGCCCGCTGCCTTCAGTCGTTTGGCCTGGCCTTCGTTCATGAGTCCCAGCGAGCAGCAAATCTGAATGGGAATTTCCTGCTTGATCGAGCGGACGGCTCCTGCGATTTCGTCGATTTCACGATCCAACGGACTTCGGCCGCTGATGACGATGCAATAACGTTGGGCCTTCGAGGCGGCCGCTTGCCTGGCTCCTTCGATCATCTGTTTTTGGGGCAAGAGGTTGTAGCGCTCGATGGGGGCGGTGGAGGTCGCAGACTGGGAGCAATAGTGACAATCTTCCTGGCAGGCTCCGCTCTTGGCGTTTTGCAACATTTGGAGGCGCACGGTCTTGCCGAAGTAGCGGGACCGGACGGTAAAGGCGGCCTGGAGGAGTTCCAATAAGCGCTCATCCGGACTGTCGAGTACAGCCTGGCATTCGCTTCTGGTCAGCGTTTCATCACGCAAGGCTTTGGCAGCGAAATCCTGATAATCGACCATGGGAGACTCCATCATCTGTAGAAGTTGAATTGATTGCGATGTGCTGGCTGCGCCTCTGTCAGGCCGCCGGACTGGCTGAAAACCTACACGGTTTCGAAGGGAGAAGCAATGCCCTGGTAGGGAACCTCAGAGACCTGGAGGGGGCCGCTGTCTTGCGTGGCGATCGTTTGGGCGGCATTCGGCCAGGGCAATGCCACGAAGGTATTCCAGGTTCCGCAACGGCGGCAGCGCCCGGACCATTCGATGGATTCCTGCTGGCAGGAGGTGCAGACGTAGGGGACGACGACGCGCTTCTTGAAGTGGAGGGCTTTCTTGAGCTCCACGACGGCCTGCTCCATGTGCTGCTTGCGCAGAAAGAGGTTGGCCATGATCTTGTGGTAATCGATCAGCTGATCCTGGATGCCTTCGACGGTCGAGAGAATGTCGAAGGCTTCATCGACCATTTCGAGCCGATAGTAGAGCTTGCCCAAATAAAACTGCAGGGCCGGATTGTTCGGGTCCTGATGAAGGGCGTCCTGATAGACCCGGATAATTTCACCTGGTTCGCCCTGTTCGAGAAAGAGTTCTTCAAGCCGGTGCAGGATGATGATGCTACGGGTCTTGGCATAGACCTTTTTGAGGATTTCGACGGCCTGTTTGGTTTTGCCTTCCCGGATGAGGATTTCACCGATGCCGATGTAGGCCGGCAAGAAGGTCCGGTCTTTCTTGATGGCGCCGCGGAAATAGCGCCGCGCCTTGTCCGGATGGCCCCGTTCCAGCAGCTGCCGCCCCACTTCGTAGGTGCAGCCGGTGAGGAGGTGGGCTTCGGCCTTGCGTTCCGGTTCAGGCAGGTTGGCCTTGAGGAGCCGGTGCTGGATCTCAAGCGCCTCGCTCCATTTTTCAAGCCGGATCAAGAGGTCGCGCTCGCGAATGAGCGCGGTCAAATTATCCGGTTCGATTCTGAGCATTTTGTGCAGAGCCTGCAGGGCGTCCTCATACCGCTTGGCGCCTTCTAAATCCTTTGCCAGCTCCAGGAGGATTTCGATATTGCGATCGTCGACGCGATTGGCTCGCTGATGGAGACGGATCGCCTCCGCGAAGTTGCCCTCCGCGCGGTAAATGTTTCCCAACCAGAGCAGCGAGTCGACGCGATTCGGATCCATGGCCAGGGCCTTCTCGAAGAGGCCGATGGCTTCGACGGTGCGCTTGGACATGAAGGCATGGGTGCCTTCACGATGAAAGGCGTCGATCTTTTCCTTGCGCCGCAACAGCCGCGCGCTGCGCCAGTTGCCGATGGCATGGGCGGTTTGTCTCATGCCCACGGCCAAGGTGACGAGCACGGCGCCGAGGGCCATGGAGAAGACCACGAGAGTGACGGGGCTCAATTGAAACTGGATAGAGGGGCTGGTCTTGATGTCGACCGTCCCGGGGTTCAATTCGCGAAAATAGCTGTAGAGGAAGATGCCGAGGCAGATAAGAAAAATAGTGGTGAGCAGTCGGAGCATCGGGCTAGGCCTTTTTCTTCGTCGTCGCCTTCTTCGTCGGTGCTTTTTTAGCCGGAGCCTTTTTAGCCGGAGCCTTTTTCGCTGGGGCTTTCTTGGCCGGTGATTTTTTTACCGGTGTTTTTTTCGGCTTCTTTGCCGGCTCCGGGGCTGCAGCTTGCTCTATGGCCGGCGGTTCGTCCGACACGGGGATGCGTTTCGCGTCGGCCCAGAGCCGTTCGAGGGCGTAATGGCCCCGGACGTCTTGCCGGAAAATATGCGCAATGACGTCGCCGAAGTCCATCAGGACCCATTGCGAATTCCTGGCGCCTTCGATGCTGCGTGCTTTGGAGCCGGTGAGCGCGAGGACGCCGTTGATGTGGTCGGCGATCGCGCTGGCCTGGCGATCTGAATCTGCAGAGCCGATGACCAGGTAATCGGCAACGGAGGTCAGAGGCGCAACCTGGAGGACGATGACGTCGGTGGCTTTCTTATCAAGCATGCCCTGTGCAATGGCGAGGGCCGTGGAACTAGCGGTTCGTGTGATCGCGGTCCTCTTGGTAGAGATGATGCTGCAGTATATAAGATTCCACCGGGGGCGGCAATAGATTTGCGACGGGGAGTCCTTGTCTGATGCGCGAGCGAATATCCGATGCGGAGATCGGGCAGGGCGGCAGTTTGAGGCAGATCAGGCCCTGCGCGCCGAGCGGCGCTGTGATTTGGGAAATCCGCTCTGCATCCAGGTCCGCCAGGGAGGGGTAGGGAATCGGCGGAAGCAGTCGGACGGTGGAAAGAGAGCGAAAGGACTGGCCCGGCCTGGAGAGGATGACGAACTGGCAGAGCTCCAGCAAGGCTTGCGGGTCACGCCAGGAGGGAAACTCCAGAAAGGCATCGAGCCCGACCAGGAAGAAGAGCTGGGTCTGCGCGCCATATTCTTGCTGCAGCAGGCGAACTGTGTCGATGGAGTAGGACTTGCCTGGCCGGCGGAGTTCGACATCCGAGATGGCCAGCGTTGGGTCTGAGGCGATGGCCAGACGGACCATTTCGTACCGGTCTTGAGCCGGGGCCAGGTTGGCATTGTGTTTATGGGGAGGCTGACCTGTGGGAATGAAGAGGATCCGGTCCAGTCCAAGGGCCTCGCGCGTCTGGCGCGCAATGGCCAGGTGGCCGTTGTGTATGGGGTTGAAGCTGCCGCCGAGGAGCCCTAACCGAAGGAGCTTAGAGTGCTGAGTGTTGAGTGCTGAGGACGGAGATTCAGAATCTGGTGACATCATAATCTCAGCACTCACGCCTAGAGTATGACTAAGTTGTCCCGGTGCATGACTTCTTCATACTCCTGAGGCCCGAGTTGCTGCTGGATTTCGGTTGTCTTGAGCCCTTTGATCTTTGCGAGCAGGTCGGACGAGAAGTTCACGAGTCCTTTCGCGAACTCTTTGCCATCTTGGTCGAGGCAACTGACCGCATCGCCCGCTTCGAATGAACCGCTGGCTTCCAGGATGCCGGAGGCCAGGAGGCTCTTGCCCCGTTTCGCTAAGGCTTCGACCGCCCCTGCGTCGAGCGTCAGGGTGCCTCGCGGCCTGAGGGTGAAGGCGATCCAATGTTTGCGGCTGGTGAAGCGGCGTTCCTTTGCGAGGAAGAGGCTGCCGCCTGGGCCGCCGGCCAGGACGGTCGTGAGGAGGCCGGCTTCTTGTCCGTTCATGATCAGGGTGGCCACGCCATACTCGCTGACTTTTTTGGCAGCCCGGACTTTCGTGGCCATGCCGCCGGTTCCCTCGAAGGTGCTGGAGACGCCGGCTCGCTGTTCAATGTCTTCGGTAATGTCCTGGATCAACGGAATCAGCGTGGCAGCGGGATTTTTGCGCGGGTCTTCCGTGAACAGGCCGTCGATATCGGAGAGGATGATCAGCAGTTCCGCATCGACCAGATGGGCCACTTCGGCTGCCAGGGTGTCGTTGTCCCCCACGCGGATTTCATCCACGGCCACCGTATCGTTTTCATTGATGACGGGGATGACGCCGAATCCGATCAGGGCGTTCAGGGTATGGCGGGCATTGAGGAAGCGCCGCCGATCGGCCAGGTCCTGGTGCGTCAGGAGGATCTGCGCCACCTTGATATCGAGCCGTTCGAAGGATTTCTCATAGGCCCACATGAGCCGGCTCTGGCCGACTGCGGCGGCAGCCTGTTTCACGGGGAGACTTTTGGGATATTCCGTTAGGCCCAGCTTCTTGATGCCGGAGACGATCGCGCCGGAGGAGACGATGAGGACTTCCCGTCCGCTGGACCGGAGGGCCGCGATTTCATCCGCGAGCCGGTCGATCCGTTCAGGACGCAGCCCGGTTTCTCGGGAGGCAACGAGACTGCTCCCGATTTTGATGACGATGCGGGTGGCTTGTTTTAAGAGCTGATCTCGCATGGTGTGGCTCGCAGCTGCGTAACCTGTTGTCCCACGTAGTTGACGAGTTCTGTCAGCCCTTCTCTCGTGGCGGCAGAGATCGCGAGACAGGGATAGCGATGACGCTTGCAGTATTTCTGCAACTCGCGCAGGCGCGCACCGTCTCCCGCCGCATCGATTTTCGTCGCTACCACGGCAAAGGGGCGCGCGGTGATCGGTTCATCGTAGGCGGCGAGTTCCTGGCGCATGACTTCGAAGCTTTTGACCGGTTCTTCGGGGGCCCATTCCGAGACGTCGACCATGTACAGCAAGAATGAGGTCCGCTCGATATGCCGGAGAAACCGGAGTCCCAGGCCCTTGCCTTCATGGGCGCCTTCGATGATTCCGGGAATGTCTGCGACGGCGAAACTGCCCTTTTCTCCCCAGCGCACGATCCCGAGGTTCGGCACCAGCGTCGTGAAGGGATAGTCGGCGATCTTCGGCCTGGCCGCGGAAATGACGGAGATGAGCGTCGATTTTCCGGCATTGGGAAAGCCCACCAGCCCGACGTCGGCCAGCAGTTTCAGTTCAAGCCGGAGGGATTTGACTTCGCCTTCTGTGCCGAGTTCAAACTCTGTGGGTGTGCGGTTGGTCGGAGTCGCGAAGTGGTTGTTCCCTCGTCCTCCATGGCCTCCGTGAGCGGCTACGAAGCGCTGTCCCGCCGTGACCAGGTCGGCCAATACGTCGCCGGTCTCATCGTCGTAGATGACGGTGCCGACAGGCAGAACCACCACCACATCTTCTCCGGTTCGTCCGGAGCAGTTGGCGGCGCCTCCCTGGCGACCGACTTCAGCTTCGTAATGTTTTTGGTACCGGAGGTCGAGGAGCGTCGTCATGCGAGGCGACGCTTCGAATATGACATTTCCGCCATCGCCGCCATCGCCGCCGTCAGGTCCGCCGCGGGGCACGAACTTTTCACGCCGAAAACTGCATGAACCGTCGCCGCCGCGACCGGCAGTGATGCGGATACGGACTTCATCAACAAACATCGGCGCACCGTTTCTTCAGTGTGAAGGCTGAGGGCTCGCTGCCTGCGAGGAACATCCCGTTGCACGTACAGTCATGCCGGGAGTCCTCGCGGGTAACGAATCTGTGACGAGAAAAGAGGAAAGACTGCGCTAGGAAACCGCCGGCACGGAGTCAGCGTAGACGCTGATTTTCTTCCGTCCGCGGCCGCGTTCGAACTTCACGATCCCCGTGATGAGGGCGAAGAGGGTATGGTCTTTACCGAGGCCCACGTTGAACCCGGGGAAGAATCTCGTTCCGCGCTGACGGATCAGGATGGATCCGGCCGTGACGGTCTCCCCAGCATAGGCCTTGACGCCAAGGTACTGTGGATTACTGTCGCGCCCGTTTCGTGTTGATCCGCCGCCTTTATTTGTTGCCATGACTGATCCTCGTTAAGCTGTTTCGATACCGGTGATGCGCAGCTTGGTGAAGCCCTGGCGATGGCCACGGGTCCGCCGATAGTTCTTGCGCCGTTGTTTTTTGAAGATGGTGATGGAGCGAGTCCGGTCCTGGTCGATAATCTCGGCCTTGACGATGGCACCTTTGACCAGCGGTTGCCCGACGACCATGCCCTTTTCGCCGTGCACCAGCCTGACTTCGCCGATTTCGATCGTCCCCCCGATTTCGCCGGGAAGAGATTCCACCTGGACCAAAGATCCAGTTTCCACCCGATACTGCTTGCCGCCCGTTTCAATGATTGCGTACATAGACCCCTGCCTCCGTTACAGAAGATGATTGTGTAACATAGGGGCTTGAGGCCTGTCAAGGCAAAGGCTTGTCCCTCACGGGATATTTCCCCGCACGATTGTTCCTTTTCTGCCTGCTCCCCCTCCTTCGGGTTAACCTGTTCGTTGGCTATCTTGGGCTGATTCCTGGGCGTATGCTGTTGTTTCATTGTCACGCCACGCCTGGGATTGGAGATAAAATTATGGCCGTCGCCCCGAAGTCTCATCTGCCTCAGCCAAAAGGTACGCGATTTGTGCTCCGTCCCTATCGCCGTATCCCGACACAGTGCGGGCTCTATTATCTGAGCGGGGATTGTGTGGGGAAGGGCGTGGTGACGAATCTGTCCCATACAGGAATGCGTATTCAAGGTGAACATGCCGTGACGCCGGGTCTCGAACTGTCGCTCCGCTTTGAGCTGACGGACGGTGGTCCGACGATAGAAATTGAACGGGCTACGGTCCGTTGGGTGAATGGCTATGATTTCGGCCTGGGCTTTGTCCGCATCAATCCGTCCGCCGCGACACATATCGCCCATATATTGAGCCAGCAGCTTCGCGCCTCTCAGAGGCCTGCGTAGGCGTCTTTCCTTCGCTCGCCCTTGCCCGGGGGTGGCGCCGCGCCCGTTTGCTTGACGCTTCTTCCAGCCCGCTGCTATATTCCGCTTTCGGCGCTCACATCATTCACCGGTTCGTCTTCATTGCTATGGTTGAACCACAAGGAAAAATTTGGATGGACGGGGCGTTCGTCAATTGGGCGGACGCACGGGTCCATGTGATGACCCATTCGCTCCATTATGGATTGGCGGCGTTCGAGGGGATTCGTTGCTACAAAGGGAAGTCCGGCTCGGCGATTTTCCGGCTGCAGGAACATGTCGATCGGCTGTTCGACTCCTCTCATATCGGTATGATGCAGCTCCCTTTCGACAGGAAGCAGGTCGCCGAGGCCATCGTGGAAACCGTCAAGATCAATAAGCTGGAAGCCTGCTATATCCGTCCGCTTGTCTATATCGGGCATGGAGCGATGGGGGTCTATCCGGGGGACAATCCGATCAAGCTGGCCATCGCGGCCTGGACCTGGGGCGCCTACCTCGGGGACGATGCCCTGGCGAACGGAATGAGGGCCCGCGTGTCGTCCTTTACCCGCCATCACGTCAATGTGTCGATGACGAGGGGGAAGATTTCCGGCTACTACGTGAATTCGATTCTTGCGAAGCGGGAAGCGAAAATCGACGGCTATGATGAAGCCATCCTGCTCGATACCGAGGGCTATGTGTCCGAAGGGACCGGGGAGAACATCTTCATCGTGCGGAAGGGGCGGATCAAGACCACGCCGCTCACGTCGATCCTTGACGGCATCACCAGAAGCTCCGTCATTGACCTGGCGCGGGAGCAGGGGATTGCCGTGGCCGAGGAGCGATTCACGCGCGATGACATGTATATTGCCGATGAAGTGTTCGTGACGGGGACGGCGGCCGAGCTGACTCCGGTGCGGGAGATCGACAATCGCCGCATTGGAACCGGAAAGCCCGGTCCCATCACTCAAGCTCTGCAAAAGAAGTTCTTTGCCATCGTGCGCGGGGAGGATCCTTCCCACGCAGCCTGGCTCACCCGCATTTAGC
>CAMDPZ010000027.1 GCA_945905765.1 Nitrospira lenta | reverse complement strand
CACGACCGTCCTGATTGCCGCCTTCGCAGTACAATTGATAGGCAAGAGCACGGATCTCATCTTCCATTGGTTTGTCCGCACGGGGGGATGACCCGGACGCTTTTTGTCGTTTAGACATGATGGATATTTCCTTTCCGTGTGGTTTGAGTAGCGCTAAAAAGTCTTAGGTAGAACTATAGCACTTGTTTTCAGGGGCGCAAGGCGACGAGGGAATAGGGACGGCGGTGGGATCCATTGCTGTTCATTGGCGATCAAGGGCTCTGTCGAACGGCTTTTTGTAACTTTCTGGATCGGGTGATCAGGGAGCTGCGAGGTGAAAGAGACGGGGCAGGGAGTCTTTGCCGGAGCGCTTTGTCCTCGTGCGGGATTGCTTGGTTGCTCCTGTCTCGTTAGAATCCTCCCATGTCGATATGTTCTCTGCAAATGGTTGATCCCATGAAGCGCGTTCTCTTGTCGGCTGCTTTGTCGGCCTTGTTGGTGGTTCCTTGCGGGGCGCAGGCGCCGCCGCAAACGCCGACTCCTCCTGCTGTTCAGAATCAATTAGGCCAGACTCCACAAACTGTGTTGTCACCGGTTACGTCTGGCGCTGGAGTGTCCATCGGCGGGCCTGCATCTGCGCCGGTTCCCGGAGTTGGTTCTTCTGCGAGTTCAAGTCTTGGGAAGAGGTTTGGTTCTGCCGGGCAGGGTCTTCCGGGAATGCCGGACGGTCCGCCGATCAGGGGAGCGATGGGTTCTCAAGATCCTTCCGGTAAGTACATGCGTCCGCCAGTGATTCCGCCTTTGTTTTGTGATCCGGCCGTCAATATCCCCTGTTAGAGGCAGGCTGCTGAAACAGGAGTGGGATGGCCCGGTGAGTCCCCTGTGCTCGCGCAACGCGCGGCTTGAGAAAGCCCTCGTTGGACGCGCGCAGTGGGGGACTTCATCCGGGCCATCCTAAGATAATGTAACGAGCAAGCTTGGAAGGACTATTGTTGATTGCTCGCCTGCGGCCTTGCTGGACGAACTGTTTGAGCAGCCTGCGGGAGGGTAGCAGAGGTGGGGATATTCCGAATCGGTCCCTGCCGAGAGCGGTTGACGGCTAAAGTCGAATCGGCTAGGTTGTGCCCTCCTTGCGAGTCTTCGCGCCATGCTGATTCTGCCGTTGCTGTAGGAGGTTCGATTGAACTGCGGTCGCTCGGTTCTCATCCTTGTCTTGTCTGCCTGTCTCACCCTCGTCGCTTGGTCCGCCAAGGCGGCTGATCCCACGTTCGACCAGGCCGCCCGGTATATCCTGGAAATCGTCAAGGCGTTTCGCACGGCCTACGTGCTGGACGTGGTCGAGCATCTGAGGGAAAGCGGGGTCGTGCCGAAGGAAGACTGGCAGAAGGATTCGCATTTCCTGCCGCTCCCGGCTCAATTTGTGAAATCGGCTGCCGCGCAAGTGAACGGGTTTGAAATGGGCTTGATCGGCCTGACCCCGCTCAATCCTGCGAATCGCCCCAGGACTCTCGCCGAAAGCGATGCGCTCGTCCAGTTGGAGAAGAATCGCGATGTGCGAGTCCTCAGTTTCGTGGATGGCGACCAATTCAAGGCCATCTCGGCGGATCTCGCGATCGTTCAGTCTTGCGTGGATTGCCATAATCAGCATCCGCAGGCGCCGCGCCAGAATTTTCGCCGCTGGGATGTGATGGGCGGCATCATCGTTCGTCTCAATCGGAATGCTTCGCCGGAAGGGCTCCCTCTGGGGCCGGATCCGACTAAACGGCCAGTGGGACCGATCGAGCGGGCGATTCCGAATCCGACTGTGCCAGCCCCCTGGGTTCGCTAACGATTCCGCCATCTCGCGCCTCATCATCGTGATCCTATGACCACGCCTGTGTTCATCCTGCCCGGCTTCGGCAACTCCGGGCCGCACCATTGGCAAACTCTGTGGGGCTTGCGCCATCCCGATTGGCAGCGAGTGGAGCTGGGCCATTGGGACAGTCCGGTCTGTGACGATTGGGTTCGCAGGCTGGAAGCTGCCGTGAAGGCCTGTTCTGCTCCTCCTATCCTGGTGGCCCATAGCCTCGCCTGTCTCCTGGTGGCCCATTGGGCGAAGCGCTCGACGCTCGCTTTGAATGGCGCGTTTCTCGTGGCGGTGCCGGATCCGCAGAGCGAGTGCTTTCCTGTTACGGCTCGCGGTTTTGAGTCTGTGCCGATGGAGCCCTTCGCCTTTCGAAGCCTGGTGGTCGCCAGCGCGAACGATTCGTTCGGTTCGTTAGCCCATGCCAAAGACTGTGCGACTGTCTGGGGGAGTTCCTTCGTCGATATCGGCCAGGCGGGACATATCAACGCAGACAGCGGGCATGGAGCATGGGCCGAGGGCTATGAACTGCTGCAACAATTCGCCAGCGTGAAAACGATGAGCGGTGAACGATGAACGATGAGCAAAGAAACCGCACCCACTTCAGCGTTCCTCGTTCTGAGCTCTGAGCTATTTCGCTGGGCCTTGCTGGACGAACATTTTGAGCAGCCTGCGGGAGCGGGCTCCTGCTGTTTCCCACGTGCGGACCGACTTGGGTCGCATGAGGCCAAAATGATTTATTCCCGTTCACCTCAAGTAGAAGGCGGCTGTGTTCTGAGCCGATGGTTGTATTGATGCCAAAACCTGCTCGTCCGATTCCCGACCGTAAGACTCGTTGCGGGTGGGTTGGGGCCAAGCCTCATTTCATCATCTATCATGACCAAGAGTGGGGCGTGCCGATTCATGATGACCGGAAACATTTCGAGATGCTGATTCTGGAAGGCGCGCAGGCCGGCCTTACGTGGGAAACGATCTTGCTGCGGCGGGAAGGTTATCAGAAGGCCTTTGCGGACTTCGATCCGAAGAAGGTGGCGCGATTCACGGCGAAGAGGAAAGCCCTATTGCTCAAGAATCCCGGGATCATCCGCAACCGGCTTAAGATCGATTCGGCTGTGACCAATGCGCAGGCCTTCCTTGCGGTCCAGGAGGAATTCGGTTTATTCGATGCCTATGTCTGGTCATTCGTCGGCGGCGAGCCGATCGTCAATCGCTGGAAGCGGATGGCAGAGGTGCCCGCCACGAACGCAGTCAGCGATACGCTCTCGAAGGATCTCAAGAAGCGAGGGTTTCGTTTCGTCGGCAGCACGATCATTTATGCCTATCTGCAAGCGGCCGGCTTGGTGAACGATCACGCCGGCGATTGTTTTCTGCGCGCGCCATCTGTGAAACGTGAAAGGTGAAACGTAGGACTGCCGAGTGCTTTTCTTACGAAACGTTTCACGCTTTACGTTTCACGAACAAAGGGGCGTGCCAGAGATGCGATCTCCGGCACGCCCCCTTGTGAGGGACCGGCCTCCCTTTTCTGCTTCTCCTCCTGCGTTACGCCGCGGTGCGATAGACCCACCGGGCATTGTTACGGTTCATCTCTGCCATCGCTTTCCGCTCCCGCAGCGATCCGGCCATCGTGAGCCCTCCGAAAAATACCGCGGCCAGTCCGAGCGCGGCTGCAATCAGGACGCCCATCGGGATCTGCGGCAGGGAGGCTGTGTCCTGAGAGGCCGCCACTGTCAGTTTGGCCTTGGGCTCTGCTGCGGCGAGCAGCTCGATCCGATCCGCCAGGGCCTCGGTGCGAACGGCTGCGGTGATTAAGCTGGCCAGTTGATATTGGTTTGCGGCCCGGCTTTCTTCGAGCGTGGCTTGCAGATGCGTCATCTGCAGAATCGCGCTACCCAGTTGCTCCTGAATCGATGCGCTCAGGCGTCTGTAGCTCTGGGCCGCTTCGACAATCCCGCGCCCAAGGGTTGCCTGCCAGGTCGAGGCAAACTCGATGTCCCGCCGCTGCGCTCTGGCGTCGCTTCTGTGAATCATGAGGCTGTTGTATCGGGAGCGGTATCGATCGGCAGACAACAGCCCGCTCTGAATGCCACGTTTTGTGAAATTCACGATCTCCCGGCCCATGACGGTTTGGATGCGGGCTGCATGATTTGCCGGGACGGTGGCTGCGTCGCGGCGGACCGCTCCGAACGGTCCGCCGGGGAGGGATTCCAGATTCTGCTGGGCCAAGTTCGCCTTGTTCCACAGGGCGATGGCTCCTGCCATGCCCTGGCTGGCGCGGCGCTCCAGGAGTTCACGCTCGACGATGGCTTGCCCGAGCGCGGGCTGGAGCATGGCCATGCCGGCCAGCATCTCCGTCGATTGCTCAATCGGCGCATACGAGATCGGGGCGACCTGGAATGTTCCCGTGGCTGCGACAAAGAACAGGAGTGCGCCGAAAACAATGGCGCACATCCCCACACCCACGATGACATCGATGGTGGTGTATTTGTAGGACATAACGACCTCCTGGTTGTCTCGGGCCATTCGGCGAGCGGCCGACTGTCGCGGGCCGTCCAGCTCGAGTGACGTGACACTGCGTTGAGTGAGTGACGGCGAACTTGTTCTGTCCGTTCTGGTGAATGAGGGTGCGAGAGACGGGGATGCTGCGAGCGCGTGAGGGGTCGCGCGCAGGAACTCTCGCGTGAGACAAGCGGGCTATATCGTTGGGAAGTGCGCGATTGGTGAGGAGGTTACAACTAGCAGGGTCGCACCGTTGGATCTGTTTTCCAAGGAGGACCATGGCCACCACCCTCGGTGAGGCGGTTCGATAGGACTCCTTTACGCTACGCTTGGGCTATGATTCCGTCAAGAGGGGAAAAGGTGGGGCTGGTGGCTGGCTGGCAGAGGCCGTGGCGTTCGTGAAAGGTGAAACGTGAGACGTGAAAGGTTCGAGTCGGAAAACGAGCGACGCTTCACGAGATACGCTTTATGAGTTTCGATATCGGCGATGCGGATGAGAGAATCTCCCGCGCGGCATTTGCGCCGGCGATGCCCATGACTCCACCGCCCGGATGGGCTGCGGCGCCGCAGAGGTAGAGCCCCTCGATCGGGGTGCGGTAGTTGGCGAAGCCAGGCACGGGCCGGCAGGCGAAGAGCTGATTGAGCGTCATCGCCCCTTGGAAAATATTCCCGCCGGTCAGGTTGAAGGTCCGTTCGAGATCGAGCGGCGTCAGGACTTGGCGGGCGATGACGGAGCGCTGAAAGTTCGGCGCATATTCGTTCAAGAGCGCGAAGCACCGATCGGCGAAACTTTCTCGTAGATCGTCCCAGGTCGCGCCACGCAGTTTGTAGGGAGCGTATTGCACGAACATCGACATGAGATGTTGGCCAGGCGGGGTCACGGTGGGATCGACGACCGAGGGAATCGTACATTCCAGAATGGGCCGTTGCGAAGGCTGCCCATACTTCGCTTCGTCGAAGGCCTTCTCGATGTAATCCAGATCGGGGCTGATGTGGATGGTCCCTCGATGTTGCGGGCCAGGCTCCAGACCAGGACAGGCGAGGAAGTTAGGCAATTCGCTCAGAGCCACATTGATTTTCAGCGACGCGCTTTCGTAACTGATGCGGCTGACTGCTTCTGAAAATTCCGGCGGAAGCTGCTGCGCGTCCAGCAAACGGGTAAAGGTCACATGCGCATCGGCATTGCTGGCCACGACCGGCGCATAACAGTTCTCTCCGTTGGCGAGGACGACGCCCAGGACCTTGCCATCTTTTTCGAGAATCTTTGCCACCTCCGCGTCACAACGGATTTCGACCTTCAGGTCGCGGGCAGCTGCCGCTAATGACTGCGTGATTCCTCCCATGCCTCCCTGCACATAGCCCCAGACTCCCCGCTTTCCGTTCGTCTCTCCCATCACATGGTGGAAGAGGACGTAGGCGGTGCCGGGAGTCGAGGGAGAGGCCATCGCGCCGATGATGGCATCGGTTGCGAGCGTGGCCTTGAGTTCTTCCGATTCAAACCAGCGATTCAGGATCTGCCTGGCCGGGGCTGTGAGGATCTCAAAGGCTTCGCTCATGGCCGGGCCCATGGCCTGGAATGGTTTGCCCGCTTGATAGAGGGTCCACAAATCTCGCAGGCCCGGTTTCGCCAGATTCGGCGGACTCATGGTCAGCAGCGGCTCGAGGACCCTGGCCATCCGTTCGAGCATGGCCTCGTAGGCCGGATAGGCGTTCGCGTCCTTGAGGCTGAACTTGGCAATCTGTTGATGGTTCAGCGCCGGATCGGGACCGAGCAAGAGATGGCGGCCATCGGGGAAGGGCGTGAAGGAGGAGGGATTACGCTCCAGAATCTTGAGCCCGTAGGATTCGAGGCCGAGATCCTCGATGATCTCCTTGCGGAAGAGGCTGTTCACGTAGGAGGCAGTGGAGACCTTGAAGCCGGGGAAGGTTTCTTCCGTCACGCAAGCGCCGCCGACGATATAGCGCCGCTCCAGCACCAGCACCTTCCAGCCAGCCTTGGCCAGGTAGCAGGCGGTCACGAGCCCATTGTGACCGGCTCCGATAATAATGGCATCGTAGTTCTTCTCTCTCATGTCGGCTTGCAGTGTACCTGAGCCGGCTCTGAACATGAAGTGCGCGATGGCTGAGGCGAGCAGCCCGCACCGTTCGCATCTGCTCGGTGCCCTATCCTGGTCGTAACCTGCCCAACAACTCGGCAGTATTTTCCTCATAGCGCCTGAATAGCTCGTGGAACGCCCGTTGGATCATGAGAATGCCCTGTAAATGGCACAGAGCTGTGCGGCACACCGCTTGCGTTATCTGTCGAAAATTACGGCCAGGCTAATCGTATGACCAGGGGAAAAGTCCCGGCGATGTTCGTCTCAGGGAGGATTGATGTTTGTAGAACTCGTCCCGTTGTTGCAAGAGACCGTCGTCGTTCCGTCACTCTTCCAGGAGTTTCTTGCGGCTCAGGCCGATCCTGACGGGGGCCACCGCTTGTATGACCTCTATGCGGAAGAAGCGCCCGTTGCCTTTGAGGGGCGGTTGCTTAGAAAGGGTGAGGTGGACCGGGAGGCCTTTGCGCAGGCTCATCGTGACATCTGCCTGCAGGGCATCGGCAGACTGCCGGTGTTCGAATCTGTCGAGATAGTGTCTGACAATGTGGAAGAGGATGGAGGCCTCGCGGTCGGGTGGTTCAGCGCCAGGGAGTTGGGCGATGGCCAGCTTGCAAACGTGGCGTTGGGTCTTCGGCTTGAAGGTGGGGACTGGCGGATTGGATGGTGCCTCGTGGCGTCCGCGTTGCAGTATTGGTCCTACAGCCAAGGGCTGCTGCAAACTCTGGCCGAATATCCCTGGCTGCTGGCCGACCAGCCGGTTCTGCCGCGGAGCTCCCTGGATGCCTCCTACTGTCGCCTGTTCCGGCAATCGGCTGTGGACCTGAGCTTCCTGCCCGAGACGCGCTTTGGCTGCCACATGAGCGGGGCCTGCTGTAAATTCGACTACAACATTGCCTTGCCGCCTGCCGCCCAAGTCCTGATCGATGCCATTCCATGGGAAGGCATCAAGCCGGCGCTCAAGGGCACGAAGCTGGAGGTTCGCTCCGACGGCCAGTTGCAGCTCAAAGCCAATCGCGAGACCTGCCGGTTTTTGGATGAACGGCGCCAATGTCTGATTCATCAGACCCTTGGCCGCCAACCGTTCGGACCCTGCGCCGTCTTCCCCTTCGCCTTTGCGCAGACGCCGGACGGCGTGGCCGTCAGCACGAGTCTTGTGTGTGGCAGCGTCAGAAATCGTCTGGGGCCGTCGCTGTCCGATCGGCAGGACGATGTGCGCGAGCGCCTGTTCCTCGCCCCGGTCCGGAGCCCGGACGGGTTTCGTCTCGCGCCGGCTCTGGAGATTCCCTGGGAATCGTTCCGCCGGGTCGAAACGATTTTGCTCCAGCTGCTCGATTATTCGCACGTGCCCCTCCATCAGCGTCTGTATGCGGGCAACCGGCTGCTGGACGCTTTGCGCCGGAACGAACCGATCGATTTGAGCGCGTGGCTGGAGGAGCCTCCGGGCCTGTTGGCGGATGAATACCGCGCGACGTTGCGCACCTATCTGTCGAAGATATTCGATTGGGACCGGCGAGCCTTCGCCGGTTTGCCGCGGGGCCTGTCGCTGGATCTTCACCATGATCGTCTGCGCGATGAGCCGGTCGTGGTGGACATACTCAGAAATCTTCTGTTTTCAAAAGTCTATTCCTATCCCTATGACCTCACGACCGCCCACAATATGTCGATTCTGCTCTATGTCCTGACCGTCATCATGCAGTCGTCCGTCGAGGGGCCTTTGCCTGATGAGCTGTGGCAAGAACTTGCCGCATTGGGCGGACATGGTTTACTCGCGTCGCTGCTGCCCGATTCAGCCCCGCAGGGACTGAAGGAGTTACTGGGGTCGAGCGAGTTCGGGCAATGGGCCCTGTGGTACTGATCCGTCCGTCATCGGCAGCCAGATTCCCGCTCGGGCGTATGATTTCTCTTGGCAGAGTTGCGGGCAGAACTTGCCGGGAGAACGTGTGTGTTACTGGGTGGATGTCTCGGACGAGCTGACGAAGGATTTGCGGTAGCCGGTCACCTTCTCCAGATAATGGCGGGTCTCTTCGTAGGGCAGGTGCTGGCGCAATTGGGCGTAGACGCCGGATGGCTGGAGGCTGTTGATCTGGTTGACGGCAGCCGTGCGGTCGCGGGAGAAGGTGCGGAACACGTTGCTCGGGCCGGTGTTGTAGGCGGCGATCACGCAGTATTCGCGCGACACGTTGTGCGTGATCGGCTCCAGCTGATTGAACATCAAGACATTCAAATAGGCGGCGCCCAACTCGACGTTGTTGGCCGGGTCGAAGAGATATTCCCGCGAGGGGGAGACATCCTGCCCCTTTGCCTTCCGGTAGGCTTCGCGGCCTCCGCTGGTGGGGACCAGTTGCATGAGCCCATAGGCCGGAGCCGAGCTGACCGCAAAGGGATTGAAGTTGCTCTCCGTGCGGATGATGGCGAAGACCAGGCTGGGGCTGATGTGATAGTGCTCCGCGAACTGGTGGACCAGCGTCCGGTATTTATCCGCTTGCTTCACGGCGAGGTTGGAGACCATCGCAATTTTGACGAAGTGGGCCGTCTTCTTCGTCCCTTCCTGGTCGATCGCTCTGGTGGCAGATTTCTTTTCCAGGAGATAGGCCGCGAAGGACTCGGCTTCTGCCGGCGTGCGCACCGGCTTATTCTGTTGATCGTGGACGAGGCCGAAGAGGTAGGGGGCCTTGTCGCCGGTGAGGACGACTTCTTTGTCGGAAAATAAATCGACCGATCGGGGATCTTCCGGGGTCAGGATCGTTGTGATGACGGCGTTCTTGAGACTGCGCTGCGGGTCTTGCTCGTCCAATGTTTCGACCAGGATCTCGCCTGCATCGAAGTCGACGATGGCCCGGCTCTTATAGTTCTGCGTGTACTTCACATATTTCTTCTGCTCGGGGAGTTTGACCTCTTCCTTGCCCCAGGTCTTTCTGACATTCACGCCAAGGGCGGTCAGGATGGCCTCCAGGTCTTTCTTGGCCTCCTGCAGGTCTTTGAGTAGGGCGTTGGGGTTGCGCGCATATTGCTCAAGACGTTTCTTGGCAATCTGCGCCGGATCTTTCCCCTGAGCGAGATCGATGATGGTCTGGCCGGTTTGGCCTGTGGCGATGCGTTTCGCCGCGCCGAGGGCTTGGTCGGTCGACTCACAGCCGGATGAGGTCAAGGCAAGGGTTACGAGCAGCAGCGAGGAGAGAGACGTGGCAACGCGCATGGCGGCATTGTACAGAATTTAGTGCAGCCTGCAAGGCACTGGGAGCAGGATGCTGAAACCGTCCGCCAGCTTCGTTCTCGGCTCATCGAAATCCTCAACGTACCCCTGAGGGTACGCCTCCGGTTTCGATTCGCCTGCGGCCTTGCTGGACGAACGGTTTGAGCATCCTGTGGGATGGGTTAGGATTGCGGCTGTCCGGCGGTCTCTGTTTGTTTGCCTTCGAGTTCGGTCCAGCGCGCATAGAGCCGTTCAGCGGCGGTCTTGGCTGCATCCAGCGCGGCGGATCGCTCTTGCAAGGCCGTGGCATTGGAGGCGATGGCCGGATCTTCCACGGCGGCCTGACAGGTCGCGATGGTTTCTTCCGCCTGGAGGATGCGCTGCTCCATCTTCGCCCATTCCTTTTGCTCCCGATAGGAGAGGCCGGTCTTTTTCGCTTTCGGCGTCGAGTCCGACTCGGCGCGTGAGGCCTTGGAGGGACGTGAGCTCGATGCGCGGTTCTCTTCTGCCGCTTTTCGTTCTTGCGCCGACTCCCATTGCGCATAGTCGGCGAACCATTCGGTCTGGCCTGTGCCGTCCAGCGCGAGCAACATGGTGGAGACTCGGTCCAGGAGCCATCGGTCGTGCGTGACCAGCATTAAGGCGCCGGGGAATTCCACCAGACTGTCTTCCAACACGTCGAGCGTCGGAATGTCCAAGTCGTTCGTCGGTTCGTCCAGGATCAGGAGGTCGGCAGGCTGCAGCATCAGTCTGGCGATGAGGAGCCGCGCTTGTTCGCCTCCGGAGAGGCGGGAGACGGGGAGATCCAACTGTTCCGACCGGAAGAGAAACCGTTTCGCCCAGGAGACAAGATGCACTTCGCGGTCTTGATAGACGACCGAGTCGCCATAGGGGGCGAGGGCCCGGCGGAGCGAGATGCCCTGGTCTAGCGATTCGCGGTGCTGTTCGAAGGTGACCACGCGCAGTTTGTCCGCGCGGGTGACGGTGCCTGAGTCCGGCTTGAGGGTTCCGGCGATGAGCTTGAGCAACGTGCTCTTGCCGCTGCCGTTCGGTCCCAGCAAGCCGATCCGCTGGCCCGGTCCGAGCAGCAGGTCGAGGTTCGTGACGATCGGACGGCCGCCGAGAGATTTGGACAGTTGTGTGGCTTCGACCAACTGTTTGGACCGGCGTCCCGATGAGGTGAAGTTGATACCGGCCGTGCCCGGATCTTTCCGGGATTCGGCGCTGCTCAATTCCTCGATCAAGCGGCCCGCTGAATCGATTCTCGATTTGGCCTTGGTCGTGCGGGCCTTGGGGCCGCGCCGGAGCCATTCCACTTCGCGGCGGACCCGGTTGGCCAAGGAGGCTTCATAGTTGGCTTGGGCATGGAGCGCTGCGTCCCGCTGTTCCAGGAAGTCGCTGTAGTTGCCTTTGGCTTCGAAGGCGCCGTTCGGGTAGCTGCGATTGATTTCGATCATCCGCGACGTGACCGCTTCCAGGAAACGACGGTCGTGGCTCACGACGAGAAAGGCGCGGGCTTCGGCCCGGAGCAATCGTTCCAGCCAGAGGATGCCTTCGACGTCCAAGTGGTTGGTCGGTTCGTCCATCAGCAGGACGTCCGGCTCCAGCATCAGCGAGCGGACGATGGCCAGGCGTTTCTTCCAGCCTCCGGACAGCGCGGCGGTGGACTGGTCTGCTGCGGGGAATTCGCCCAGGCTGAGGGCTGCGGCGGTGCGGCCGCTATGTTCATGGGGATCCAGGCCTTCGTCGATGAGGACTTGCGCGAGGACCTCTTCGATCGTATGGGCTCCGTCGAATAACGGTTCTTGCGGCACATAGCCGACGCGGAGCTGCCGGCGCACCGATCTGGTGCCCTCATCCGGGTCTTCGAGCCCTGCCATGATCTTCAGCAGGGTTGATTTGCCGGAGCCGTTAGGTCCCACCAACCCGACATGATCGCCTTCGGCTAACGCGACTGATAGATCCGAAAACAACGGTTTCACGCCGTAGGTTTTGGTGATGGACTCGCAGCTCAACAGAATTGTAGGTGGCATAGCTCTAGTGTCCGAATGGATAAATTAACCGAATCTGCTAGTAAACGATCGGGCAGGACTATTCAGGCCAGGCTGGATCGCGAAGATAACAGTGTACGGGGTAAAGGGCTGAACTACAAGGGGGGCGCGGGCGGGCTCAATGGTCTCCTGTGCTCGTGCAACGCGCGGTCGCGGAAGACCCTCGTTGGACACGCGCAGGGGCTTGTCTGTCTGGTTGGATGGTCTTTCTGGTCTGTCTGGTCCTTCTGGATGAATTTCAGATCCGCCAAACCAGATAGACGAGATAGACCAGATGGACCACCCTCCGTTGGATACGCGGGGCGAAAACATGAGGCCGAGCGGGAGGTTATCCTGCTCGGCCTCATGAGGACTATCGGATAGAACTACTTAGCCGCGACGATTTCCAGGAGCTCGACTTCGAACACCAGGGTCGAGCCGGGCTTGATCGTCGGGGGCGCGCCCTTGTCGCCATAGGCCAGGTTCGAGGGGCAGGTCAGCTTGCCCTTGCTGCCGACCTTCATCAGCTGCACCCCTTCGGTCCAGCACTTGATCACTTGGTTCAAGCCGAACGTGGCAGGCTCGCCACGTTTGACGGAACTATCGAACACGGTCCCGTCGGTCAGGGTCCCGTGGTAATGCACCTTGACCGTATCCGTGGCTTTCGGGGTCGCGCCTTTGCCTTCTTTGATCATCGTGAGGATCGCGCCGGATTCGGTTTTCTTGGCGCCATGTTCTGCGGCGGCTTTCGCGAGGAAGGCGGCTCCCGCTTTCTTCTCCGCGTCTGCGACGACTGAGGCGCGGGCCTGCTGCAGAATCTGAATCTTCGGGCCGAAGGTCTGGATCTCCACTTTCGGGGTCTTCTTGAAGACGCCGTCGGTGATGCCGGACTTCACGAGATCCAGTTCGGACTCGTTCAGGTTGAAGACGCCGAGGGATTGGCTGATGGCGAGGCCCAAGGCGTAGAGGGTTTTTTGTTCATCGTTCGCGGGCTCTGGGGTGGCGGCGAAGGCCGCAGAGGTTCCCAGGCTGAGCAGGGCAACTAAACAGGAGATCACGAAGCGCATGAGCTGTCCTTTCTTTATGTGTGACGGAGACGGACCTGATATCGCAAGCCCTGGAGTCTTGTAGGGTAGCGCGATGTTACCGCGCGGCTCAAGACAATTATGTCTGGCAGGGTGCGCAAAAGTCCGCCAGCGCAAAGCCAGTGAAGCGTCCCTCGTGAAGCGTATCTCGTTGGGGAGAGGAGCGTATGGCGTATAGCTGATAGCAAAGATTCTCCCCCTCTTCATTCCGGACCATACGCTATTGGCTATAGGCCATAGGCTCTTTTGAGGAGCGAGAGACGAACGACGCTTCACGAATGACGAGATACGGCGGCCGTCGAAGGCGGCTTGTTGGGGCCTCCCATATCGGACGTTGCGCCAATGCAGCCGCCTCGCTAGAATCCGGCCACACCTCCATTTGGGCCATGTCATGATTCTTGGATTCGTCATTCTCTATCTGCTCCTGTCTGTGGGGATCGGTCTGGCTGCTGCCAGGCGGGTCCATAACACGAAGGATTTTGCGTTGGCCGGCCGGAGCTTGCCTCTGCCGGTCGTGATCGCCACGGTCTTTGCGACCTGGTTCGGGGCAGAGGCGGTGCTCGGAATCTCTGCCACCTTTGTGAAGGAGGGGTTGCGCGGCGTGGTGGCCGATCCCTTCGGGTCGAGCCTGTGCCTGATCCTGGCCGGGTTGTTCTTTGCCCCCCGCTTCTACCGGATGAATCTCCTGACCGTCGGCGACTTCTATCGGCTGAAGTACAACCGCACGGTCGAGGTGCTCTGCGCCCTCTGTATCGTGGCGTCGTATCTCGGGTGGGTGGCGGCGCAGTTTAAGGTGTTGGGCCTGGTCCTGAACGTGGTGACGGAGGGGGCCGTGAGTCAGCCGGTCGGGATGGTGATCGGGGCGTTGATCGTCCTGACCTATACGACCTTCGGCGGTATGTTCTCCGTTGCGATTCTGGATTTCGTGCAAATCTCCGTGATCATGGGCGGCCTGCTCTATATTACGTCGGTTGTGAGCGGATTGGCCGGAGGGGTGGAGGCGGTGATCAGCCATGCGGCTCAAGCAGGCAAGTTGGAGTTCTTCCCCAGCGCCACGGCTGCGGCTTGGATTCCCTTTATCGGCGCTTGGATCACGATGATGCTTGGATCGATTCCCCAGCAGGACGTGTTCCAGCGCATCACCTCGGCGAAGGATGAGCGAACGGCGGTGCGGGGCTCGGTTCTGGGAGGGGTGCTGTATTTCTGTTTTTGTTTCGTGCCGATGTTTCTGGCTTACGCAGCGACGCTGGTCGATCCGGCGACGTTCAACAATCTTTTGACTGAGGATTCTCAGCTCGTGTTGCCGACCCTGATCCTGCGCCATACGCCGGTCTTTGCGCAGATCGTCTTTTTCGGGGCGGTCCTTTCGGCGGTGATGAGCTGCGCCAGCGCGACGTTGCTGGCGCCTTCTGTGATGTTGAGCGAGAATGTGATTAAGGGGCTGCTGCCTCAGCTCAACGATTGGGAATTGCTGCGGGTCATGAGACTGGTGGTAGTGGCCTTTGCCGCATTGGTCCTCATCATCGCCTTGAGTTCCAGCGCCAGCATCTATCAACTCGTGGTGAACACCTATAAGGTGACGCTGGTGGCGGCTTTCGTGCCTCTCTGCGCCGGGCTCTTCTGGTCTCGTGCAACGACGCAGGGAGCTCTGTGCGCACTTGCGGCAGGCCTGATGGCCTGGCTGGGGCTGGAACTATTCGGTCCGTCCGGTTCGATCTGGCCTCCGCAATTGGTCGGGCTTCTCGCGGCTGCTGCTGGGATGGTGGCCGGTTCGCTGCTGCCTCAGAAGATCGGAGTGCATGGCTGATAAAAAAATTGCGCGATGCGTGACCTATGCGAGCCTGGCTCTGGGAGGCCTGGCCGCCACATTGTGCCTTGCCCTCCTATTGTACGGAGTCTATCTCGCGACCTTTCTTGAGCTGCCCAAGAGCGATGCCCATCCGCCCCTGCGTCTCTACAGTGGGCCCTTTCTCCTGAAGCCCGATCTCTCATTGACGCATAGTCGCCTGCTGGAGCGGTTGCAACGGCTGGGCTATCGGCAGGTGACAGGGCCGGTGCAGTCTCCCGGCGACTATCAGTTGGCCGGTCAGGCCCTCACGATCTATCTCCATGAACAGCCTGAGAATCAGGTCGGGGCGACGATGGTGCGGTTGCCGCTGGAGCAAGGGCGCGTGACGGCGGTCCTGTCTCCGCTGGATGGCACGTCGCTTTTTCCCATCTATCTGGAGCCGGAGTTGCTCAGCGGCGTCCGTGGCGAGTCGCGCCAAGTGCGGGAATGGATTCCCCTGGCGCAGATCCCTCCGCAGCTCGTCGCGGCGGTCCTGACTATCGAAGACAACCGGTTCTATTCCCATTTTGGCATCGATCCGGTTGCCGTCGGGCGGGCGCTCTGGATCAATGTCACGAAGGGCGGGGTGGTGCAGGGCGGCAGCACGATCACGCAGCAGCTGGCGAAGAATTTGTTTTATTCGCCGCAGCGGACGATGGGGCGAAAGTTCAAGGAAGCGATGGCGGCGCTCGTCCTGGAAGTGAAGTATACGAAGCAGGAGATCCTGGAAAGTTATTTGAACGAAATCTATCTGGGGCAGGCGGGATTCGTGTCGCTCTACGGGGTGCGCGAGGCGGCCCACCGGTATTTCGGCAAGACGTTGCAGGAATTGACGGTCGAAGAGATCGCGATGATTACAGGTCTGATCAAGGGACCCAATAGCTACGCGCCGACGAAACATCCGGAGCTGGCGAAGCAGCGGCGCGATGTGGTGTTGCGGCGGTTGAGAGAGACCGGTCTCCTGACGGAGGAGGCCTGGGCCCATGCTTCGCATGCACCGCTGGGCGTGGCCCCGTCGGAAGAGGTTTTGACCGATGCGCCTTATTTCGTCGATGCCCTGCTCCGGGAGGTGGAAGAGGTCGGGGTGGTGCCTTTGCCGGAGGGGTTGCGGATCGATAGCACGCTTGATCCGATGATTCAGCAGGCGGCGACTGCATCGTTAGGGAAGGGCCTCATCATGCTAGAGGCCGCGCATCCCCATCTCAAGAATTCAGCGGAGCCGGTGCAGGGGGCGGTGGTGGTGCTCGATCCCAAGACCGGGTCCGTGCTGGCCTTGGCCGGAGGGAGGAACTACCGGTTGAGTCAATTCAATCGCGCCGTGCAGGCGCAGAGGCAACCGGGCTCCCTCTTCAAACCCTTCGTCTACCTTGCGGCGCTGGAAGCGGCGCGTGACGGGCAGGCCGGCCATCTGACCGTTTCGAGTCTGTTGGCGGACGAGCCGATGACCTTTCAATCGGAGTCCGGTTCCTGGTCGCCGCAAAATTACGACAAGCAGTTTCACGGGCAGGTCACGGTGCGAACCGCGCTGGAACAGTCGCTTAATGTGCCGGCGGTGGGGGTGGCCAAGGCCGTGGGGACCAGGCCGATCCTGCAGTTGCTGCATCGGCTTGGGGTGACGAGTCCCATCGGCCAGGATCTTTCGTCGGTGGCCTTGGGGAGTTCGTCTGTGTCGTTGCTGGAGATCACGTCCGCCTATGGCACGATCGCCAACGGAGGGATTGCGGTGAAGCCTACTCTGGTGCGTTCGACGAGAGACCGGCAGGGAGCCCTCGTCTGGAGTCAGGCGCCGGATCGATTATTGGCGACTTCGCCTCAAGGAGCCTATGTCTTGACCTCCCTGCTCGAAGGGGTGATTCAGCGGGGGACTGCGAGCAAAGCCAACGTGCTGGGACTGCATGGCGCGGTGGCCGGGAAAACCGGCACGACCGACGGCTATCGGGACGCCTGGTTCATCGGCTATACGTCCGACCTGGTGATCGGGGTCTGGGTGGGGTACGACGATGAACGGCCGTTGCGGTTGACGGGATCGCAGGCGGCCCTGCCGATCTGGATGGAGCTCGCGCGGCGGGTGATCCCGCCCACCGTCCCTGCGTTCGCGATGCCGCCCGGTGTGGTGACCCGCACCATCGATCCCAAGACCGGGCAGCTGGCGACGTTTCGCTGTCCTGAGCAGGCGCCGGAGGTGTTTATCGAGGGGACGGAGCCCACCATCTATTGCGAGGTGCATGGAGGGGGACTATGGGAGCGGCTTCGGCATACTTTTGGATTCTCCTAGGCCTCGCTCAGCCGAATAGTGTAAGCTTGGCGGTAACGATTCAGGTGTGAAGGGGGAGTGACGCATGAAGAAGAGCGACTTTTCGGGAGATGACAACATCACCCTGTTGGCCAAAGGGGTCATCTTAAAAGGCGAGATCCATGTCGAGGGGACGGTGCGGATCGATGGCCGTCTGGACGGCGATATTGAGACCAAGGGACAGGTCATTGTCGGCGAGGATGGACTGGTCCAGGGCACGATTACGGCCGGCACGTTGATCAGCAGCGGGCGTATCAAGGCGAAAGTGATGGCGACGGAGTCCGTGCAGCTGATGAAGACGGCGACGTTGATCGGGGAAGTCCATACGCCGGCGCTGATGATGGAAACTGGCGCCAAGCTCCAAGGTATGACGGACATGGGGGTGACCTCCTGGTCTGAGGAGCTGCCGAAGCTGCCAGGCGGCGTCCGCGATCTGTCCGCACATAGGGCCAAGCAGGTCGTGGTGCTGGACAATAAAGATTCCCGCGGCGAAGGGTATCGATAGATCCGTCGATTCTCCGCCGTGCTTGCCTAACCCATGACAAAACCGCAGCTGTTCACCGCCGTATTTTTCTCTCTCCTCCTGCTACTCCTTTACCAGATCGCGCTGATGTTCCAGCCGTTTCTCTTCCCGATGTTGTGGGCGGTGATCCTCGCGCATATGACCTATCCGGCTCACCTATGGTTAACCGCCCGTTTGGGGGGGCGCGACGCCCTCTCCGCCTCGTGCCTGACCCTGGGGGTCTTGGTGATGGTGGTCGCGCCGGTGCTGCTGATGGCAGTGTTGCTGGTGCAAGAAGCCGTCGGCGCAGAGCTGGCGGTGCGGGCCTGGATCGATGCCGGAGGTATTTCACGTCTGCCGGCGCAGCTCTCGACGGTGCCGGTGGTTGGAGGCCTGTTGCATGATGTACTCGGGCGCTATCTCCTGAATCCTGACGCGCTGGAGGAACTGGTCCGGTCGAGCGCGCAAGCTGTCTCAGGATTTTTCGTCGATCAATTGAGCAGCCTGCTGAAGAATGCCTTTATTCTGGTCAGCGATTTTTCCATCATTCTCTTCACCCTCTGGTTCCTGTACAAGGATGGCCGGCGCTGGCTCCGGTTTCTCTACGAGCTCGTTCCGCTCAACGACGCGCAGAAACAGAAGATTTTCGCGCGGCTGGATATCACGGTCCGCGCCGTCGTGAAGGGTGTGCTCCTGACCGCCATCGTTCAGGGCCTGCTGGCCGGCGCAGCCTATGCGGTGTTGGGTGTGCCGTTTGCGGTGGTACTCACCGCGCTCACGATCCTTCTCGCGTCGCTTCCGGTCGGCGGCACGGCGCTCGTTTGGGGGCCGGTCGTTCTGTATTTGTTTATGGCCGGATCAATGGGCAAAGCGCTGGCGATGTTGGCGTGGGGCGTTGGTGTGGTCTCGACTGTCGATCAGATCCTCCGTCCGTGGCTCATCGGCCAGGACATTCAAATACCTGCGCTGTTTCTCGTGTTCAGCATTCTCGGCGGGCTGGCTCTCTATGGCTTGATCGGGCTCTTCGTCGGGCCGATCCTCATGAGCATCCTGATGACGGTGATTGCCATCTACCGTGAGGAGTACCAGCCGGCTGAAATTCCTCCGCCAGCTGATCCGGTTTCACCCTCCTAGCAGGCTGTTGATAAAGGCTGCCAGCTTCGTTCTCGGCTCATCGAAATCCTCAACGTGCCCCTGAGGGCACGCCTTCGGTTTGATTCGCCTGCGGCCTTGCTGGACAGCCTTTCTGAACAGCCTGAAACGGCCTGCTATCGCATTGATGGCACGCGTATTTTGGGCAGCGCTATTCCAGCGGAATGGTGATCGCAATTCCGCCCATGACATCGTTGAGCTTGAAGTCCCGCTTCGGGCTGAGCCGATGGCTGTTGTGACAGCCGATGCAGACTTGTGAGATCGCCAGGTCTGGATAGATGGCTTGAAAGTATTGTTTGCGTCCGCTGGTTACGATTCCCGTGACCGGCCAGTCGGGATTCTTGCTGAGAGACTCTAACGCGCTACGTTCCAGGTCGCTCGCCGGAGCGTTGCGACGGTAAATCGGCCAGAGACTGATCAGCCGATAGCGGATCCCGCTTCCGCTCTCGGCTACCAGCTTACTCGAATGATGGAGAAACTGGGCCGGCAACATGAGCGCGTTCTCCTGCTCCCAATGTTCAGACGCCATGATGATGCCTTTTCCTTGAAGGCGGTCGACGATCTCCGTCGTATAGACTGTGCGGTCGGCCTTGATGACGGCATAGAGGTAGGCCGCGACTTTCTCCGGCGGGATGCCGGCTGATGCGGAGCGTTCTTTGGCGGAGAGGGCGTCGGGCCCCCCGAGTCCGCTCATTAGGAGGACGAGGGCTGTTGCGCAGAGCGAGCCGTTGATTCGCTGCATGAGGCCTCCTGTGGGGGGAGCAGCAGAGGGATCGCCGGAAGGGTGATGAGGCAGGTGGTGCCGCTCCCTTCCTGGCTCTCAATCCTGATCTCCCCTCCAAATTTCTTGATGATGCGGTGCGCCACGGTCAGGCCGAGCCCTGATCCCTCGCCCTGCTCCTTGGTGGTAAAGAACGGATCGAAGAGTTTCGACAGGTATTGTTTCGGAATGCCGGGACCGGAGTCGGCGATGGTGACGACGATAGAGCTATCGGTGCGGGCGGTTGCGAGCCGTAAGGTCCCTCGTCCCTTCATTGCCTGGATGGCATTCATCATTACGTTCGTGAAGGCCTGTCTGAGTTGGTCGGGGAGCGCCAGTACGCAGCTGTCCCCGGCATAGGTTTTCTCGATCATGAATTCTGAAGGATTGAGGCTGCCCGTGAGGGTCTCGAGGGCCTGGTCGAGTTCCTGTTCGAGGTGCACCGGCTGCCGCTGGTCCGATGACTCGCGGCTCGTGACTCCGGTAAAGTCTCGAATGGTCGCGGCCATGCGGCGGCCATGCTGGACGATGTCGCGGGCATAGGATTTGGCGCGATCGAGGTTGGCTTCTTCTTCGATGGCTTCTCCCAGTCCGAGAATGCCGAAGAGCGGATTGTTCAACTCATGTCCGATTCCGGCTGTGAGGGTCCCGAGGCTGCCGGATTTTTCGGCCTGGATCAGTTGCTCTTGGAGCCGGCTGTCGTCTGTCGTGTCCCTGAAGATCAGGCCGATCCGGTCTCCCCCTTGATTCCCTCCCGCCAGGTGGAACCATTGATAGTGATACTGCCGGGGCCCAATCTGAATTTCCTGTTGGCTGCTTGCGTCTGCCTTGTCCGTCGCAGGGGTTAACGGGTCACGGATGGGGCTGAGGACGGCGGCCTCTTCGGTCGCCGCTGCGACCACAGCATTCTCTCCACTCCGCACACATGTGAATTCTGTTCGGAGCCGCTCGCGCGTTGCGGTATCGACGGGGAGCAGATCGAACAAGGGGACGTCGCGGCTCCCATTCAGGATGGTTTCAAAGGAGTCTCGTCCGACTCGATTGATGTACCGCACCTGCTCGTTGTGATCGACCATGACGATCGGGGTTGGGACGGCATCCAGGATCTGGTCCGTTGAATGGAGCAAGGACTCCACTTGTTGGGTTTTGATGGTCACTTGATCGGTCAGACCAGCAAAGGCCGCTTCCAATTGGCGATTCATCCGGTTGAATTCATCGGCCAGGTCCTGGATCTCATCGCCTGTTCGAATGTCGATGGGCTCATGCAGTTCGCCGCGCCCGATTAATTGGGCCGCAGCCTGTAATCGGCGCACCGGCGTGACGATCCGATTGGCGGCCAGGTAGCCGAGGGCCGCCATCAATCCGACGGAGACCAGGCTGAACAGGGCCATCCAGGTGAGGAAGTGCCAGATCGGGGCAAAGAGTTCGTCGGAAGCTTGCCAGACGAAGCTGTGCCAGGAGCCTTTGTCCAGCGTGCCGTTGGTGGCACGGCTGGTTTCCGGCACGGGGGCGAATCCGATAATCGAGGTGGAGGTTCCCCCATGGCCATCGCTCG
Source organism: Nitrospira lenta (assembly GCA_945905765.1). GTDB lineage: Bacteria > Nitrospirota > Nitrospiria > Nitrospirales > Nitrospiraceae > Palsa-1315. The sequence goes on along the minus strand of CAMDPZ010000027.1, from coordinate 11,036 downwards.
GCGCGCTGACCCAGCCTGGGTGCAGGGGCGTGACGAGGGGAATGAGCTGCGCGTCGGAGAGCGGGAGACCGGTGGGAAGAATGGGGCAGTTGACGACGATGCCGCGATGGTCGATCAGCATCACATGGCCGGTTTTGCCGAAACGAATGGGCGCCAGCGAGGGCGAGAAAAACTCTTTGGCGTCGATGACGCGATGGATCACGCCGATGGCTTCATACCGGATGCGATCCATAATGGGCAGCGAGATGCTGATGACATAGGTCTGGACGCGTTCGTCGAAGTGCACGTCTTCGATGAAGAGCTGGCCGATCCCCTGATGGAAGGCGCCGGTCCACCAGGCCTGGTTTTTATTGGCAAGGGGGGGCTGGGCGGTCAATGACGCGACTAGGTGGCCCTCCAGGTCGGTGATATACAACAGCTTGGTGGCGGACCGGACGACTTGCGGAATCAGTTGGTCGGCTTCGCTTTTGGCTCCCGAGAAATATTCCTGAAGGAGGCCGGCCATGTGGCTTCCCGTAATCGTCTGGACGGTTGCGGGCTCTTTGGCCTCCCAGCCTTTCTGGAGCCTGTCCATTGCGCGGCGGCGTTCGTCCTCCGTCATGTCCAGCAGGGCATCGCGTCGCTGCTCCAGCTCACGGATGATGGCAGGGTCTGCCGCAATCCGTGAGGTTCGCGCGACTTCATCCGACATCAGGAGGTCGACTTTTCGCGCCGCTTCTTCGGCCAGGGCCTTGAAGTTTTCGCCGTTGACGGTTTGGATTTCGCGCGAGCCCTGCCAGAAGGCGAGACTGAGCCCCACGATGAGGGGCACAACTCCCACCAGCAACATGGCCAGAATCAGTTTGGGCTGGAGCCCCCACCTCGTTGCAGCATGCGACGGGGCGCGCGCGGGATTCATGACGGACATCCTTGTTCTGCCGACAGGGCCCTGGGGAAGGTCACGGTAAAGGTGGCGCCCTGGTCAATCGTGCTGTCGACCGTAATCATGCCCTGCATTTTATTGACGATGGTTTTGACATTGTAGAGTCCCAGCCCCGTGCCTTTGCCCGGGGCCTTCGTCGTGAAAAACGGCTCGAAGATCTCGGGGATTTTGTCCTGGGCGATGCCGTAGCCCGTATCGGAGATTCGAATATGGACCTGATCGTCAAGGGTCTGGGTTTGCAGCGTCAAGGTGCCGCCCACCTGCTCCATGGCATGGACCGCATTGGTGATCAGGTTGACGAAGACATGCAGGAGCTCATCCGGATTGCCTTTGACGGCAGCGCCCGGCTCGTAGTCTTTGATCATCTCGACATCGTGAAAGCTGGAGGCATAGCGCGCGATTTTCAGCGCCTCGTCCAGCTTCCCGTTGACAGAAACGAGTACGTCCTCATGGGGAGAGGCGCGCCGTGAGTAGCGGGTGAGGTCCCGGCAGATGGCGCTTGTCCGTTTGACGGCTTCCAGAATATCCTTGGCTTGCTCGTGGACCGAAGCTAGGTTTCGTTCCTCTGCGAGGTTTTCCGCCAGGCCCATGATGAGTTGCAGGGGATTATTGATATCGTGCGCGATGCCCGCGGCGAACGAGCCGATCCCGGCGAGTTTTTCCGCCTGGAGGAGTTCGGCTTCGAGTTTGGATTCGTGCTGAACCAGCTCCCAGAGCAGCCGCGAGGCCGAGCCACTCAGGATGTCCGTAGCGGGAGGTTTGTGGGCGCGCAGGTACGTTTCCATCGCTGGATCGCCCGTGACATCCATGATCAGGCTCACGCCTTGGGCGCCGATGAGGGTTGGCGCATCGGAGGTGACAGGAATGCGGAACTCGCGCGCTCGCTGCAGCCCCGGTGCGTCAGGATCACGGTCTGCAATGCCGACAATCTCAATGGACGGGATTTGGTGCAGCAGGTCCAGTAGCGCGCGGCCGCCTCGTCCCGCTCCAAGAATGGCGACCTTTGTGTGGGCGAAGCTGTCCATTCAGCCTTCCTCCTTGCCGGAGGGTTGTGGACCTCTTGCCGAGGAGGGCCGTGCCGCTCCTCGGCATAGAGGGAACGGGGACTCATTGTCATAGCCGCGCAAGTTCCCGTTGTTCCATGGCCCGCGCAACGGCTGATCGCAGCTTTTCTCCTTCGACCGGCTTGACGAGATAATCTACCACGCCCTGCCGGAGAAAAGAGGCCGCCATATCTGTGTCCGGGAAGCCGGTCAGCACGATGAGGGGGACATGGGGGTAGTTGCTCCGGAAGTAGGCGATCGCTTCGACTCCGTTGATCTTCGGCATGCGAATGTCGCAGATGACGACGTCGAGGAGCAGCCGGTTTTCTCCGGAATTGATGGTCTCGATGGCCTTCTCGCCGTTTTCCGCTTCAAGGACTTCATATCCGGCCTTCTGCAGGGTCATCCTGACGACTTTGCGAATGTCCGGCTCGTCGTCCACGATGAGGACCCGCCCGTTGCACGCTTCTCCCGAGATGAAGAACCCGGATTTGAACTCACTCATGGCGCCCTCCTTGGTTGATGGTGAGATGTGCTGCCGTCTGGTTTATGTCCGTGCTTCTGTCTCAGGTGAATCGCAATCCGCGTGCCAGCAGCGTTACGCAGGAATGGCGCAGATTCAGAGGGAAAGATGAAGGTGTCGCGATGCGGCGTCGGTGTGGATGGTGGTTCTCCACCAGCATGTGCTGAAGACCACCACCGGCCGGCTCTAGCGCCTCGAATTGCCTTTCCTCCCGATGCTAAGGTATTCTGACCAAAATGAGATTGGAGAGGCCATGATTACGCCAGATGTCCTGACAGAGTACGTGCGCCGGATGATGCCGGATGCCGCAGTGACGGTATTGGACCGGACCGGCACGATGGATCACCTCAAGGTGGTGGTGGTTTCGACAGCCTTCGCAGGGAAGAACCTGCTGGATCGGCACCGCATGATCTATCAGGCGTTGGATGTTCCCATGAAAGATGGGCGGATTCATGCGCTCGAACTGACGGCTAAAACAACAGAAGAAGTTTAGGAGGCCGACCTATGGCAGAGCCCATTCAAGAAGAAATTAACAAGGAAGTCGCCGCACACAAGATTTTGATTTACGGCAAGGGCACCAAGCAGATGCCGATGTGCGGGTTCACGAGAGAGACGATCCAGTTTTTCGATAAGTACGGGTACCCGTTTGAACTTATCGACGTGCTGTCTCAGCCGGCCAAGCGGGAGGCGCTTTCGAAAATGACCAACTGGCCGACCCTCCCCAAGGTATTCATCGACGGACAGTTCTACGGCGATACGGATATCCTGGACCCGATGGCAGCCAAAGGCGAGATTGAGCCGCTGCTGAAAAAAGCGTTCGGAAAATAGAAGAGTCGAAGAGAAGATCGGGAAGGGCGTCTGCCAAACTCTCCTGCTCGCGCAACGCGCGGCCTCCGAAGGCCCTCGTTGGACGCGCGCAATCGAGAATGTGGCAGGCGCCCTTCCTGTTTTTGTCAGGCAGCGGCTTGAGGGGGGAAGAAAAGAGACTGCCTGGTCGTCCCTGTGATTACCGTTTGCTCTCTGCCGGTGGCCAGTCCATTTCGGTTTGGCGGCCGCAGTAGAAGCAGCAGAGTCGATAGCGGGCGCGGCGTCGCGGGTTGGGGAGGGAGACGAAGACGACCGGAGTATCGTCGAAGGGGCAGACTGGTTGTTGATGCATGAGATGTTCGTCCGCCATCAGTTCCAGTGAAGCGTTGTCCCAGGGTGGCGTGGCCTGTTCGTTTCCGGCAATCCGTTCTTTCAGTCCGCACCGTTCGCATTCGGCTTCGTAGGTCTTGATCTTGTCCGTATGTTGAGACAGATCCCTGCTGTGCATCGCTCCACCGCACCCTGGTTTGGGACAGGTGAGATGCTCGTGTTGGAGGGCCTGCACGAATCGACTATGTGCGGTCCGCTCTTGTTCTGATTTCATAAGACCTCCCTCATATTTCCATTCTTCGTCATCCCTGGAAGGCTGGACGGCCTTGGCTCCATTGCGCGCGTCCAACGAGGGCCTTCGGAGGCCGCGCGTTGCGCGAGCACAGAGCCGAGGCCGTTCAGCCTTCTCACACCCCCCAGGCCCCGCTGATTTGAATGTTCGCTCCGTTCACATACCGGGCCTCGTCGCTGAGGAGATAGCGCACTGCCGCAACCGTGTCGTCTACCGTCCCGATGTAGCCGGCCGGGATGCGCTTGGTCATGGCGGCGAGTTCGTCCGCCGGCGCGCTGCCGGAATCGATGAAGCCGGGGGAAATGGCATTGACGGTCACGCCGTGCGGCGCCAGGAGCTTGGCCAAGGTGCGAGTCAGAATCAGGACGCCGGCTTTGGCGATGTAATGGGCCGTGACGTCCGGCTGGGCAATCATCTGGTCTGCGTTGGCCATGCTGAAATTGATGATGCGGCCGGACTTGCGGGATTTCATGCCCGGTGAGACGGCTTGCGCCAGATAGAAAATAGGGTGGAGGTTGCCGTCGAACATGTCGTTCCAGCCTTCGACCGTTTCGTCGAACAGGTTCACGCGATGGTAGGGGCCTGCGCCGTTGATCAGGACGTCGATCCGTCCCCACTGTTGTTCGACCTGCGCTACGAGATCTTTAGCCGCTTGGGGATCTGCCACGTCGCAGCGAATGGAGAGGGCGCGACCGCCGAGCTTGGTGATGGCCTCGGCTGTGGCCGTGGCTTCTGTTTCGCTCGTGCGGTAGCAGATGGCGACCGACCAGTGCTGCGCCGCCAGGTCGAGCGCGATTCCCCGTCCGATGCCTTTCGCCCCGCCTGTGATGAGCGCCACTCGCTCTGCCATCGGTGATCCCTTCCTGGCCTGCGTTATTGTGCGTTGAGCTTATCGAGTCTTGAGTCTGGTTGCGAGCAGCTGCAGGGTGCCGGCCGTTCTCATAGAGAAGACCCGGTCTTGCTTGGGTTTCTTGTCGTCCTCTTGGTCCTCGGTGATGAGCGACTGCAAGTCCTCGATCGTATCCACGTCGCGCCAGGCGGTGGTGAGTCCGACAGACAAACCCAGAGCCTTGGCGTTCTGCTGCGTGACGGGGAGGACTTGATCGGTGGACCAGGGCACTTTGGTAAAGAGTTTTTCTGCCGGCTGTTTGAGGCCGATGAGGTAGTAGCCTCCATCCAGGGCCGGCCCCAAGACCACATCCGAACGGCCCAGCAACGTGAGCGCTTCTTGATAGACCGATAGGGGCAAGGTTGGCACGTCGGTGCCCACGACGATGACCTGCTTATAGCCTTTAGCGAAGAGCTGGACGAAGATGTTGTGCATCCGTTGGCCCAGATCCTCCCCCACTTGATCTAAAAGGCGGACATCCTGCCGCTCTTCCATAATTTTAAAGAACACCAGTTCGGAAGAGGGCGCGCAGGCCAGGTATCGATGGAAGGGAAGCTGCAGTTTCGCGACAGCGAGTTTGGACCGTTCCAGCATGTCGAGAACGAAGCTGCCATGCAGGGTGGCCGCTTCATCCGGCGTGAGCGGCGGGCAGAGCCTTGTTTTCACTTCGCCGGGGATCGGAGCCTTGGCGAAGATGACCAGGGCCGTCTGAGCGTTGTCGAGCGATTGAGCGGCAGGCTGTTTCATGATTTATCGTACCAATCTATACCATCGATGAAGGGTGTGAGTGCTGACGCCCATCCAGTACAGGAGTCGGAGCCCCCACATCAAGAGAATTGTCTGCAAGGGGCCTTGCTGCTCCCAGCGGCGGAAGGACGTGGTGACGGTTGAGGTCAGGGCCGCGGTCGTGCCCATTCGTTTGAGCCTGCGGGAAAAATCGATATCTTCCATCAAGGGCAGAGAAGCGAAGCCGCCCATTCGTTCGAAGATGGGACGGCGCACGAACAGGGCCTGATCGCCTGTGGCGATGCCGCTCAGTCTCGACCGCCAGTTCATCATTCTACTAATGATGCTGCCCCAGATCGAGGGACGATCGAAGCGAATGTCGAACCGTCCTCCGACTATTCGTTGGTCAGAGAACGCTGCCTCGATTGCGGCCTTTGCCTCCTGTGGGAGTTGCGTGTCGGCATGGAGGAAGAGGAGGACGTCTCCGCGACCGGCCTTTGCCCCTTCGTTCATCTGGCTGGCCCGTCCGCGTGGAGCGGTCATCAGTCGAACAGGACTGAGTGTTGAGGCCTGAGCGCTGAGTCGATAGGACTCGATGAGTAGGGGCGTCCGATCGCTGCTTCCTCCATCCACCACGATGAGCTCATCGAAGCCGAGGGTCGCGGTCTGCGCCAGGGTGGCCATGATCGTCCGTTCTTCGTTCAGCGTGGGGATGATGACGGAAATCGTCATCGCCATGGCTGTTAGGCGGGTTTCTTCGGTTCGTTAAACATAAAATACATGACGACCACCACTGTGACCCAAAATACCACTTGCTTGTGCCAGAAGAGGACTTCCCCATAGTGGAAGAAGACGGCGGCAAGCAGGAGGGACGCCCCGATGACGCTGTAGCGGAGGGTCATGTTTTCGACGACCGCATTGGCCCAGACCGCGACGCCGCCGAAGTAAATCAAGAGGGGGATGACGTCGATCTCGAAGCCCCCGCTGATCGAGAGAAACACGTCCAGGAAACCGAGGAAAATGAGGGCGGTGCCCACGATCATCCCGGCGACGCGCATCTGGTTGTCGCTGCCGGAGTCGTCCTCTGATTCCGGGCGACTTGGCTTGTTGGTTGGTTCTGGCTGCATGGTCAACTGGTTCCTAACTGTTCGTGAAACGTTAAACGTCTGAATGCGGAGCACGATATACGTTTTGCCGGATGCTCAAACAGGCCGTCCAGCAAGGCCGCAGTGAGTGAAGGCCCGAGGAGGTGCAAACCTCACTTTGTGCGATCCGTTCGCCATTTTTATGGGTCTTGGCGAACGGAAAATCCCCTTTCGTGTTCCCGCCCTCCGACAACGTTAAGGGTCTGAACGATGCGAGAACGACGCTGGCGGGCTGTTTCAGCATCCGGTTACACCTTGAAATGTTTGCTCAGGGTCAACCCCTGACGCTGATAGGAGGAGCCGAGAGCCGTGCCGTAGAGCTGGCTGGGGCGCGCGAGCATCTTGTCGTATACAACCTTGAAGAAGGTTTGTCCATCATGGATCAGGAAGGGCACGTCGTGGGGGCGGACTTCCAGCACCACTTGGGTGCCGTGCAACTCGCCGCGGCCGTATCCGAATCCCGGATCGAAAAAGCCTGCGTAATGGGTCCGCAGTTCGCCACAGGCTGCTTCGAAGGCGACCATTTCCGCTGCATAGCCGGCCGGCACGCGAATCCGCTCTTTCGATGCGAGAATGTAGAACTCTTCCGGTTCCAAGAGGAGGCTGTCCTGGCGGTGGCGGTAGAGGGGTTCCCAGAAATCGAGGGCCGCATAATGGCCGATCTTCGAGAGGTCGATGACGTGACTGTTCTTCTTCGCCCGATAGCCGATAATCGGGGTGGCGCTCCGGTCGTCCCCCTTCAGATCGATGCGGAGGAATAGACCGCGATCCGTCCGGAAATCGCGGGCGGCCAGCGCCTGTTTCGTGGGGAGATTGTGATAGAGCAGGGGCTCGCGCTTGTGGAGCGTCTGGAGCGACCGGTCCGATACGGTGGCATCGCCCCGCACGAAGCGGATTTGATTGAGCGCGTAGCCGGTCTTTACCTTGATCGTGAACGAGCGGGGGACGATTTCCAGATAAAGGGGGCCGGAATAGCCGGCCCGGATTTCATCGAACCCGGTGTTGAGATCCGTCACGACGCGGGTAAAGACGTCCAGCCGCCCTGTCGTGCTCTTGGGATTAGTCCGCGCCCGGATGGTCTTGGGTAACGTCACCCGTTCCAGCAGCGGCACCAAATAGACATGGCCCTTTTCGAGAATGGCCCCTTCGGTCAGGTCGATCTCATACATCACGAGATCGGACTGGTAGAAGTCCAGGACGTTGAGCCGGCTCGTGATCTCGGACAGTTCCGGCAGGAAGCTGCTGATCAACCGGTAGGCTTTGCGTCCGAGCCTCAGGTCGAGACTGGCCGGCTGGATCTGCCGGTCTTCGATCGGCACGTCGGCATGGATGGCGCCGCTCGCGATCAGCTGTTTAATCTGTTGGTAGGGCAAAATGCCCTGAGTGGATGGCGTGCTCACAGGTCGTCGTGTTCTCCATTGCTACAAGCGTTCAGTGAAGGCCTTGCGCTGACCATCGGCAGCTCGCGCGAGGTTCCCTGTTTCGGCTGAGGATAGTGGAAGGCCTTGCCCTCATAGTTTTTCAAGAGCACCCCGTCGGCATCCATGTGCACCATATAGTCGCCGGGAAGCAAGGGAATCTTGCCACCGCCGCCCGGCGCGTCGATCACGAAGTGGGGGATCGCCATGCCGCTGGTGTGGCCCTGCAGCGACTTGATGATGTTCAGCCCCGTTTCGACCGTGGTGCGGAAGTGGTTGGTGCCCTTGGTCAGGTCCGCCTGGTAGAGATAGTAGGGTTTGATGCGGGCGAGCAGGAGCTGATGCATCAACCGTTTCATGATCTCCGGATCGTCGTTGACGCCCTTGAGCAGCACGGTTTGCGCCCCGAGCGGCACGCCGGCATCGGCCAACATGCCGCAGGCCGCTTTAACGGCCGGCGTCAGTTCGTCCGGGTGGTTGAAATGCAGGTTCATATAAATCGGATGGTACTTCTTCACGATGGCGCAGAGTTCCGGGGTGATCCGTTCCGGCAGGGTGCCGGGCACCCGGGAGCCGAGGCGGATCAATTCCAGGTGCGGGATCGTGCGCAGAGCCTTGAGGATTCGTTCCAATAGATGGTCCGGCAGAAGCAGGGGGTCGCCGCCGGAGAGGATGACGTCGCGCACTTCGGTATGTGCGCGCAAATAGGCGATGGCTTGGTCGAGTTCGCCTTTTTTGAGGAAGCCCGGTTTGCCGACCAGCCGTTTTCTCGTGCAGAAGCGGCAATAGATCGGGCATTGGTTCGTCACCATGAGCAGCACGCGATCCGGATAGCGATGGACCAGATGCGGAACCGGACTCATGAGGTCTTCTTCGAGCGGATCGTCTTCCGCGTCGAAGTCGTCCATTTCCGCGATGTCCGGGACCACCTGTTTCCAGATGGCATCGCCTTTTTCTTTAATCGTCGCCATCACCGTGGGGGTGATGCGCATCGGATAGTCGCCCACGATGGCTTCGATTTCTTTCGCGTCGACACCGAGCCGCTCCGCCAGATCTTTTGGTTTCACGATACTGTCGGCGAGTATGCGTCTCCATGCTTCCATGCCGGTCTCCTTTGCTGGTCGAGTGAATCAGCAGCAGCGGGCTTGCTGGGGCACTTAGCTGTCGGCGATCCGTTCCTGACCGTAGGTCTTGTCCAGATAATCGAGGATATCCTCGGTTTCCGTCAAGACGCGTTCTCCATCCTTGAGGACGGGAACATAGTATTGACCTGAGACCTCGTGGACGATTTTTCGCATCGGGCGAACGTCGGGCACGATGATTGGCTCGTAATCGACATGAAGCTCCGCCAGTTTCTGGCGTACGACGTCGCAGTCTGGGCACCAAGACACATGATAGAGGGTCATTGCCATAAACGTTTAGTCGTCAAGTCGAAAGTCATCAAGTCGTAGAGTCATCATGAAGACACAGATACGGGCGTTAGGACATTCAGACTTGATGACGTTCGGACGGTTCCTGCGCGACCGCGCAGGGCACCATGACCGCGTCCTTCATCCCGTGGATCACTTTCTTTTCTGCCGAGCAGACGGTTGCCAGGATACCAGCCAGTTCGACCGTTTCGCCAGTCACGAAATAATAGGGGGAGAGCCTGGCGCGGCCGGACATGTGTTTCATCTCGCCGGTGACCGGATCGAAATAATCGAGCTCATAGAGACGGCCCTTGTGGAACTCCTGCAGGATATACGGAGTCTGGGGAAATGAGGCTAGGGCCTTGTCGAGGGCGCCGGCCCATTCGTTCTGCGGCATGTCGTGCCCGACCGATACGCCTCGGCTGCCCCAGGCGAGTTCGGAGAATCCAGAGGGCTTGATGACGAGGTGCCGTTCTTTCTGGGTGGCCATAGCCAGATCGCGCCAGTTCGTCACGGCCCGTCCGCCGATCGTCAGTCCGGGAATCGTGGCAGAGGGAGGGACCGGCGCAGGATCGAGCACCCAGGTACGCGGCATGATGGCGGTCAGGTGCAGCAAGACCTCCCGGCCCAAGGCCTCTTCCCAATAGGGAAGCAAGACCGGGTGATGGAGCAGGGCGAAGGCCAGCTTCTCTTCCAGCGCCGGTTTGTACGGAGGCGTGACGGCCACCCGGTCCTTCTTGGCCGCATATTGGACAAGTTCAGCTTTGGGAATGTTCAGGAGGTCGAATAATTCATAGAAGCGGTAAATCAAGGCGACCGGCTGGTCCATGCCCTCGTTGATGAACCGGAGACCTTCTTCGGTAAATCGAATGTGTCGGGGCTCTACGCAGTGGGCGTCGAGACCGATGGCTCGCAGTTTGGTGGCGAGCCAGGTCATTTCCGGCCGATAGTCTTTGGCTTCTTCCGACATCAAGATCGCGATACAGCCGGTCCGTTGGCCGAGCTGGGCTTTCAACATGGCGGCAAATCCACGAATCATCCCTTCGGGGCCTCCCACGAGTGAGAGGCCTGTTGCCTCGCTCTCGGCATAGAGGCCTGAGAGGCAGGCGGTCATGCCGATGCCGCCAGGGACCGAGTCGAGCTCGGTGATGACCATGCCGTCCTGGGTGGGGATGATGTCCGGCCTGATGACGGCAGGCAGGTGGTCTCGAAACCGTTTCATACGGCTGTAGGTGAGCAGCCCTTCCGGTTTGCCTTGGTCGAGATAGCTTGCGACCCAGGCCGGTTGGAGGCCGCGCAGACTTTCGGCGTAGAGGCGGTTCAGCGCCCGATAAAATGAGAAAAGCTGCGGCCCCAACTGCTGAAAGAAATCTAACTGGTCTTTCGTGAGCAGAAGCGGAGTCGTGGCAATGCGCCAGGTGGTCGTCGAGGGCGTGGCTCCGGGAGCGAGATTCTGGCCAGGCACAGCAGGAAAGAGCCCAGCTTGGCTGAGCTGGTCACGGATGATCGTGCAGCGGTGAAGGAGGTCGGAG
>CAMDPZ010000026.1 GCA_945905765.1 Nitrospira lenta | reverse complement strand
GAACCAGGTCTTGAGCCGCACGATCGTTACGAGTTTGACCGTCGTGTTGGTGTTGATTCCTCTGACGCTGGCCGGAGGCGAGGTCTTGCATGACTTCTCGCTCGCGCTGTTGTGGGGCGTGATCTTCGGGACCTATTCATCTATTTTCGTCGCGAGTCCGTTGCTGCTACTATGGCCCAAGGCCTCTGGGCGGCTCTTGAAGCGGAGCTAGTTTGCAACCGTTGACGGAGAGACACGAGGCTGCAACCGGGCCATCCGGTCGCAGCAGCTGTTCGCTGGCATGCCCATGATATTCCGGTTCCAAACTTACAGGTTCTCTCACAAGATCGCCGCTGCGATCGTGCTGGTCGGTCTTCTCCCCCTGGCAATCCTGCTGAGCCTCATCTACGTCGAGGAGAAGTACGAGCTTCGCGAAATGAGCGGCGAGGGCTTCAAAGCAGCCGCTGTCGAGTCCGCTCGCCGTATTGGAGTGCAGGTCAACCGCGACATGGACGAGGCCCAGGAGCTCGCGAGCCTTCCGCTTCTTCACGTAGCCATCACGGAATCCAATCGCATGTACGAGATGGAGCATGCGAGTGGCATCCAGGGCCTGATCAAAGATTTGCCGAAGCGGTCGCCCCAGGGGGGCATGCGCAGCACGGTTCATCTCGTCACCGACTATTTGGCCCGATGGTACGACATCCGGAAGGCCGACTATATCGGGATTCTGGCGGTCGACAAGCAGCGTGCGGTGGTGGTGAGATCCTCCCCGCAAGTGCAGCACTTTCTCGCCATGACGCCTGAGTGGCAAGCGGTGATGAAAGTGGGAGGCCCCACCAGCTATCTGAGCGAGATCGTGCTCGCCCCCGGCCGTGGAGCCGAGGCGTTTGTGATTGCCGTTCCCATTCTGGACGAGACGCAGGCCCCGAGGGGGGTGATCGGCGCCGTCATCATTGTGGTGCGTCGCGAGGTGATTTTTCGTGCTACTGCTGGTGGCGCCGTCGGAGCGACTGGCCATGCGATGCTGTTCAATTCTGGCGGGGTGCCGGTGGTCTGTCCGGTCATGGCTCTGGGCAGGCATACGGTAAGCCCGGATTTTGTCAGTGTGCTCGGCGGGTTGCAGTCCGGGTGGGCCACTGTGGCGGACGATTCGCATGGGGCCGCGAATGCATTGATCGGCTTCGCACCGGTTCAGTTCAGCGACAACGTGGCTCCGGAAAGCCTCGGCGGCAAACAGTGGATGACCGTGGTGCGGCAGGACTCGGAGGAAACCTATGCGCCGCTGGCCCGATTGGTGGTGAAGTGGGAAGGCTACGGGGTGCTCGTCCTGGCCTTACTATGTGGGGTCGGGGTAGTCGTGGCCCGTCTGGTGTCCAAGCCGATTCAGATATTATCTGACAAGGTGAGGAAGCTCGGGATCGTGGGCTTGGACCGGCCGCTGGATTTCCGGACCGGCGACGAAATCCACGAGCTTGCCAAGTCGTTCGGTGAGATGGCCGCTAACCTCCAGCAGTCGTTCGGGCAGATCGAGCGGCAGGGCGAGGACGTCCGTCAGCTGGAGATGCAGTATCGCGATTTGGTCGAAAATGCGCCGGAGATGATTTACCACGTTAACCGGAGGGGCGAATTCGTCCATGTGAACAAGGCGGGATTCGAGAAACTGAACTATACGCTGGATGAGATGTTGGTGATGAAGCTGTCGGATCTGCTCCCGCGCGCGCAGTCCGCTGCCTTCTCATATATGGATCGATCAGTGACCGAGAGCCAGCGTGCGATCACGACGGTGTTTCTGACCAAGGAGGGCCGTCCGCTTGATGCGGAAATTCAGACGAAATCCGTGCTCAATGAGGACGGGGAGGAGCTGATCCATGCTCGCGCCGTTCTGCGCGACGCGAGCGAACAGCGCCGCCTCGAACAACAACTGAAGCAATATACGACCAATCTTGAAGCTGTGGTGACGGAGCGAACCCAGCAGTTGGTGACGTCGCAGAGACGCTACAAGGGCCTGTTTGATTTGGTCGCGGATTCCGTGTTCATGGTGAATGAAACCGGCACGATCGCAGCGGTCAATAAACGGGAGGAGGAGACCCTGGGTCATACAGAGGCGGCGGCGGTCGGCCGCAGCCTGTTCGACATCGTGGAGGTCTCGCACCATGCTGCTTTGCGCCGCGGATTTAGGAGTCTAGCAGGGGGCCAGCGAAAAATCCCTACGCAAGAGATGCGGGTGCGCCGTGCCAACGGTTTGGAAATCCCGGTTGAGATCGACTTGATTCGAATCGACGCGGGCGAACAAGTGTTGACGATGGTGCAGGTGCGCGACATTACCGACCGGAAGAAGCTTGAGCGGCACTTACAGACGTATCGGGAACAGTTGGAGCAGGAAGTGCAAGCACGTACGGCGGAAATCGGAGCTAACAAAGAGTATCTGGAGAATTTGCTCGAGAACGCGAACGATGTCATCTATACCCTCGACGGCGAGCACCGGTTTACCTATGTGAGCAGCAAGATCCAGGCTTGGGGCTATCAGAAAGAGGATCTGCTCGGCCGTCCCTACAGCACCCTGCTGGCCAGCGGGGTGGGCCTCATGGAATGGGAGGAGAGCACCATGCGCCTCCAGGCCAAACAGGTCTATGAGATTGAAATCGTCACGCGCACGGGGGAGCGGAGGGCGGTGGTGGTCAGCATTTCCCCCCTGTATGGGGCCGGCGGGGAGACTCTCGGTGTGCTGGGTATTGCGCGGGACATGACCGAGACCAGGAAGCTGGAGCAGCAGATCAGGAGCTCGGAGAAGCTCGTATCGGTCGGACGTTTAGCCGCCGGGGTGGCCCATGAAATCAATAATCCCCTTGGCGGCATCCTCAATTGCCTCTACAACTTACGGAAGGGCACCGTGTCGGCGAGCCGGCAAAAGGAATATCAGATCTCCATGGAAAACGGGGTGGAGCGGGTACAAAAGATTGTGCGGCAGTTGCTCGATTTCTCCCAGCAGCATGAGCCGGCGTTCGTCTTGACGGACATCAATGTGCTCCTCGACCAGGTCTTGGCGTTGACGACGCACCTCTTTGCTCCCAACCAAATCGTCTTGGAGCGGGTGCGGGACCAGGGGCTGCCACCTGCCATGGTCGATGGGTCTATGATCGAGCAAGTCTTGATGAACCTGGTGTTGAATGCGGTGCACGCGATGAAAGATGGCGGGACGCTGACGATTCAAACCGTGGTCGTCGAAGGAGTCTATCTGGTCGAAGTACGCGATACGGGGTCGGGCATTTCGCCGGAGGTCCTGCCGCGCATCTTCGATCCCTTTTTTACGACGAAGCGCGAAGGGGAAGGGACCGGCCTTGGCCTGTCGGTCAGCCTCGGCATTGCGGAGCGCCACGGAGGACGGATCACGGTGGCGAGTGCAGTGGGGACGGGGACGACCTTTAGTCTCTATCTGCCGATCGAGCGCGAAGGTTCGTTGCTGAAGGGCGTCTCATGATTAAGCTTAGCATTCTGTTCCTGGATGACGAGCCGTTGATGCGACTCTCGATGGCCGATGCGCTGGAAGCCGCCGGCCATGACGTGGAAACGGGGGCATCCGGCACGGAAGGTCTCGACGCCATCCGGCGGCGGCCCTTTGATTTGGTGGTTACCGATTTGCGTCTGCCGGGCGTGGACGGCCTGACGGTGCTCATCGGGACCAAGGAGCACTCGCCCCAGACGGAGGTCGTGGTGATTACCGCCCACGCGTCGGTGGAGACGGCGGTCGGTGCGATGAAGTTCGGCGCCTTCGACTACATCACCAAACCGTTTGCGATGGACGAATTCTTATTGATCATCGAGCGGGTGGGGCGTGCGGTGGCGGTGCGGCGCGAGAATCAGAACCTTAAGCAAGCGCTGGAAGATAAGTTCAGCTTCGCGGGTATCCTCGGTGCGAGCAGTCAAATGCGCGCGGTGCTCGATAAGGTCAAGCTGGTGGCCGGCACGGATTCCACGACGTTGATTCTGGGAGAGAGCGGCACAGGCAAGGAGCTGGTGGTCAATGCCATCCATCAAAACAGCGCGCGAGCTACGCATCCCCTGATTAAGGTCAGTTGTGCGGCCTTGCCGGAAACCTTGCTGGAGGCGGAGCTTTTTGGCCACGAGAAGGGGGCCTTCACCGGGGCGATGAAGCAGCGGCGTGGACGATTCGAGCTGGCGGATCGCGGGACTTTGTTCCTCGACGAAATCGGGGAAATTTATCCGGCTATCCAGGTGAAGCTGTTGCGGGTGCTCCAGGAACGGCAGTTCGAACGTGTCGGGGGAAACGACTCGATCGAGGTCAACGTGCGCCTGGTCTGTGCGACGCAGAAGGATCTACGCAAGGAAGTGTCGCAGGGGCGGTTCCGAGAAGATCTGTTTTATCGCTTGAACGTCGTGCAGATCGTGATTCCGCCCTTGCGCCAGCGGCAAGAGGACATCATGGTCATCGCGGAACATGTATTGAAAGTGTGCGCTCACAAGATGCAGAAGACGGTGAAAGGGTTTTCCGCCCTGGCGCGCCGACTCTTCTTGCGTTATTCGTTTCCCGGGAATGTGCGGGAATTGGAAAATATGATTGAGCGGGCGGTGGCGTTGGGTCGGGACCGTGAGATGATTCAACCGGCTGACCTCTGCGGTTTTCAGTCCTGTCCCTATACGGGTGGGCTCCCTCAAGAGTCGTGTGGGTTCTGCAGCGAAGGCCTGACGGGGGCGAATCGCGAGGAGCGCGTGCTGACTTCGCTGGTGAGGGCGCGGGGACAGTTCGAGCGGGAATATATTGTCTCGGCTCTCGCACGGGTAGAGGGGAGCCGGACGACAGCGGCGAAGCTTCTCGGTATCTCTCGTAAGGCCCTCTGGGAAAAGTGCAAACGCTACGGCATTCTCCCGGCGAAGGACGACCCGGGAAATGCCTAGTTGAATAGGTTAAGGCCGTTCAGCATAACACTGCTGAACGGCCTTGTGACGCTCCTGCAAAGTTTTACAGCTCGGCGGGCGCTACTCGGCGGGCGCTGCTCCCCCGGTCCACAATTTCACCGTGCGATCCCATGATGCGCTGGCCAAGGTCATGCCGTCCGGTGACAGGGTGATGCTGCGAATGCCGCCTGTATGGGCCTTGAGCGTTCTGAAGCATTGGCCGTTCGATAAATCCCAAAACCGAATGGTTTCATCGTCTCCGGCGCTGAGGAGCACTTTATTGTCCGGCGTGACGGCGAGTGTGCGCACCCAGGCTGTGTGGCCTTTCAGGGTCCGTTGCTCCGTCATGTTCGGCATGTCGAACAGCTTGATTGTTTTATCACGGCTTCCGGTGATGAGCAGTTTGGCGTCGGGGGTAAAGGTCATCGCGCCGATCCAATAGTCCATCGGCTTTTGAAACCCACCATCGTCTTCGACGAAGTAGCCGCGGGTTTCGCTGCTATCATCTTCGTCCTGCTTCCAATGTCCGTTATGCAGGATCTTTTCTTCTCCGCTGGGCAGCACTTCCCAGAGTTTGATCTTGCCGATGTCCGTTCCGCTGGCGAGGTGCATGCCATCCGGTGAAAAGGCGACGCAGACCGACCAATGGTGGTCGTATTGATCCTTGCCGAGGAGGGTCATGAGCTCGGTGCCGGTGGTGACTTCCCAAATCTTGATGTCTTTGTTGTGGCTGCCGCGCGCCAGCATGAGGCCGTCCGGGGAGAGAGAGAGGCTGACGACATTGTGGTCGTAGCGCGTGAAGAGTAATTTTTTCGATTCGCCGGTGTGCGGGTTCCAGAGCCGGATGGTGCGGTCTTCGCTGGCCGTGGCCAAGGTCTGGCCGTCCGGCGTGAACACGACGGATCGGATGTCCGCCGTGTGGCCCCGGAGGGAGCGCAGCAAGCGCCCTGTTTCGATGTCCCAGATACGGACGAGCCGGTCGACTCCTCCGCTGGCGAGGGTCAGTCCATCCGGTGAGAAGGCAACCGACCAGACTCCATGCGAATGGCCGCGATAGGTGGTGAGTTCCCGCACTCCGCTCTTCCAATACTCAAGAAAATCGACCGGGGCGCTGCCTGCGCCCGATGATGGCGTGAGTGGAGAGGGCGAGGGGGCCAGTTGAGGCGCAATCTGATCAGCCATGGTTCATAATCCTTACGGTCGGAGCAAGATGGAACGGCCCGCGGCGACCGGCTTGATTGCAAATCGGCGATTCGGGCCAGTATAATTCGCGTCGGCTTGTCGGCTTGAGGTGATCGTAAGAGAAGCCCTGCCACCAAGTCAAGCCGCGATGAGAGCCGGTTCGCATCCCTCAACGGGGTGTGCCGGCCATGCCAGTCCGGATTGGACGATCAAGGACTATTATGGAACTGCGTTTTCAGCCAGCATTGTTGCAAGAGGTCATCGACTCGTTCGTCGAAAAGACGGAGCGCGAAGGCGACCCGACCTATTATAAGGAATTTCACGAGCTGGCCGATCCGATCTACGAGAAGTTTACGCTCGACGATCGGGAGAGCGAGTTTAAGAAGCTCTACCAGTATATGTTCGGGACTTGGGGCTTTTCCGACATCATCCGGGATGCGTTCAACGAATATCCCCTGTTGAAGGAACGGGTCGGTATCGTCCTGGTTAAGGGCGTGCTCAAGGAAGATCAGGAAGGCGTCGACATTCTCAGGAAGTGGGGCTCCGTCGAGCATGAGATGGCCCGGGAGTTCGAAGAGAAAGGATTAAGGGGCGTCGGGATCAAGCTCATCCCGCGTCGCTTCTACGATCCCGCGCTCACGCGCTATTGTCGCCATGAGTTGCTGCATATCTCGGATATGCTGGATCCGGTCTTCGGCTATGATCCTGATACCAAGGTCGGACAAAACCCCGGCGAAGAAACCCTCATTCTCCATCGCTATCGTATTTTATGGAGTCTCACTGTCGACAGCCGTCTGACGGCCGCCGGCAAAGAGCCGATGTTGCGGAAGGAAGACCGGTTCAAAGAGTTTCGCTCCTGGTATCGCAAAATCCCCGCGCCACAGTTGAAGTCGGTGTTCGAGGGTCTGTGGCAGACGAGTTTCTTTACCCACTCTGAATTGATCGAAATGGCCTCGGACACCTTGCGCGTGATGGATCGCGCCGTGGATGTCGAGGGCGGTGAAGTTCCGGAAACCGAAAACAAAGTTATGTTGATGCCGGGGTTCCCGTGCCCCTTGTGCCGATTCCCGACCTATTCATGGGTCGAGGATATGGGCAATAAGATTGAGTCGTACGTGCTCGATTTTATCCGCGAGAATCATCCGGGCTGGGATATCGAATTCGGGGCCTGCGACCGTTGCGTCGAGGTCTACAAGTTGCGCGCCGACGGCGTGATGTAAGGTCGCTCTTGTGGCAAACGATCCGACATATGGCCGGCGTGATTTCCTGAAGGACTCGGTTGTCTCTGTTGCTAAGGCGGCTCAGGAATTTTCCAAGCAACAGGAAGTTGTGCTGGAACGATCGGCTCCACTGGTGCGGACGGATTGGTTGCGTCCTCCCGGGGCGGTGGATGAGACGCTGTTTTTAGAGCGGTGCACGAAGTGCGGGGACTGCGCGACGGTCTGTCCTCACGGATCGATCACGTTTCACCAGCAGGATGGCACTCCGGTCATTTTTGCGGATCAGATCCCGTGCTATCTTTGCGAGGATGTGCCTTGCATCGCAGCCTGCGCGACAGAGGCATTGCTTGCCGTCAGTAGGCCCGATCAGGTGCGAATGGGCCTAGCCATCGTCTCCCATCGTGTCTGCACGGCAGGGCAGGGATGCCATGCCTGTGCCTCTAAATGTCCTACGGATGCCTTATCGATGGACTTTAATACGCAGCGATTGGGTGTGACGACTGAACGTTGTGTTGGGTGCGGCCTATGCGAACAGGTCTGCCGGACCGTGAACGATCAGGTGGCGATTCGTGTGACACCGTTCAGGTTGCTGGCACGGTCGCTTTCGTGAGAGGCAAAAACGTGAGGCAAAAGCAAGAGGGAAAATCAGGAATAAATCGTGCGAGAAAATGTGAGAAATGACGTGAAAAATCATTATCTTAGATTATCAATTCGAGAGTACGAGTTCGCGCTTGACAACCCCAGGGCTGTTACCTATCATACGCGAGCCTGTGCCAAAGGTTTGATCCCCGATGTCCAGGATATCCAATCGGGCAACAGGGGAAACCGAGGAGCTGATTCTCATGACGAGTAAACAGCCGGTGCAAACGAATTCTCCAGCAGGAGCTGCGGTTATCGCGGCTCCGCCGGCCATTAAAGACTCACCTGCAGTCGAACGCGCCCTCAATCGCAGCAAGCTCTATTTGCTCGTGTCGTGGAGCCTGCTCTATCCCGAGGACGACGAATTTCTTGATTACGTGCAATGCGGCGAATTTGTCGAGGACGGGCGAGCCGCGGTCGATGCCCTGAGCCTGGTGCTCGACGGAATCGGCGGCGAACGCGCGAAACAGAAGCTGGTATTGCTGCGCAAGCAGTTCGATCAGCTCGAAAAAGTCGTGGCGTCTGAATGTGTCAATTGGCAGCTCAGCGATCTCCAGTCCGAACATCGCCGCGTGTTCAGCAACGTGATTACCCTCGATTGCCCCCCCTACGAAACCCTGTTTGGAAACGACCACGTGTTTGCCCAATCGCAAGTCATGGGCGATATCGCCGGATTCTATCGGGCGTTCGGGGTCGAGTTGTCCAAGGACATCCATGAACGGCTCGACCATTTGAGCGTCGAGTTCGAGTTCATGCATTTTCTGGCCTACAAAGAATCCTACTCGCGCTGCCACGACGGAGCGGACAAGACGCAGATCGTTCTGGATGCGCAGAAGAAGTTCGTCAAGAACCACATCGGGCGATGGGTGCCGCTGTTCTGCCGGATGCTGGTCAAAAAAGCCGATTCAGGTCTGTATAAGCATGTGGCGGACTTGATGGCGGAATGGATGGACTTCGAAGCCGCGTTCCTGGGCGTCGTGCCGCAGCCCTATTCGGAAACCGATTATCGCCCGGCGACGTTTAATGCGCCGGAAGGTCAGACCTATGAGTGCGGCGCGCAAGACCAAGGCAACGAGCTCAGCTTGTTGTTGAACGAAGTCGGCGCCGAATCATTCTTGGATAAAAAAGATCAAGGAAAAGACAAGGACGATGGCGGGCCGGTCGGAACCGCCTAGCCATCAAATATGCGTGAGGGTTTTTGGTTGTTGTCAGTTATCTTGGGCCACCGTTCTTAATCTTTTAATCGAGAGGAGGAGTAGTCCTATGAGAGTTGTGCAGACACACAGTAAGCGTGTGGTGTTTGGCATTCTTCTCTCTGCGTTGATCGTTGGCGTGATGCTGACGATCGGGCAGGTGCCGTTGGCTGTCAGCCAGCCGGTCACGATTCCGGCGAAGGCCATCAAGGGAGCGATTCCCATGGACGGCGCGAACCCAGTTTGGGAGAGCGTCCCTGGCGTGATTGTTCCGTTGAGCGGACAGCTGATCACTACACCGATGCACCCGAATATTTCGGTGAAGTCGGTGTTCGTGAAAGCCATGACCAACGGTAAAGAAGTCGGCCTGCGTTTAGAGTGGAACGATCAGACCAAGAACGATACGACCATCGGTCCTCAGGATTTCCGGGACCAGGTCGCGATCATGTTCCCAGTCAATACGGCTGGCGCGCCCCCCTTCCAGTGTATGGGCCAGTCCGGCGGCACTACCAACATCTGGCGGTGGAACGCAGAGTGGCAGAAGGATCTCGGCAAGGATAGCGCTGGCATGTGGGACGTGGACGATCAATACCCGGGCATTTTCTGGGATTATTATTTTGAAGAGCCTGCGGGCGGCGTGACCTATCCTGACCGGATCGGTCGCAGCCTTGGGCCTTTCAATCCCGGTATCTGGTCCGGCAACATCATGTCTGACCCGACGCTGCGCGTGAGCTCGGTCGAGGATCTGAACGCCAATGGCTTCAGCACCCTGACCACGCAAGCGCATCAGGATGTCATCGGGAACGGCGTGTGGGAGCCATCAGGCTCCGTCAAGGGCGGCGGTTACTCCGGTCCGACCTGGCGCGTGGTGGTCAAGCGCACGTTGGAGACCGGTGATGCCAACGATACCCAGTTCAAGTCCGGCGCGTCCGTGCCAGTCGCCTTCGCGGTCTGGGACGGCAACAACGTCGAACGTAACGGCATGAAGGCGCTCTCCACCTGGTTTACCCTGAAGTTGCAGTAGGGAAACCGGTCTCTGGAGAGACCATCTCGCACCCTTAAGGCGTGAGTGATAGTGTAGCGAGAAAACCCCAGTCCGGCATCAGGCCGGGCTGGGGTTTTCTCTTTTTCTGCGGAGGTGATCAGCTGCAAAGATTATTCGTTTGGTTCCTTCTCAGTAAGCAGGGAGACGGCTCCCATGGTTGCATTTGGCCGATGGCGGAGTGTATAAAAACAGGTGCATTTTCTTGAGATAACGCCGTAATTTTCACCTAGTTGGTAGTGATTCAGCATGAAAGTCTCACTGTTTTTCCCTCCAACCTGGCATCCATCACAGCCCTACCTGAGTCTCCCCTCCTTGACGGGGTTCTTGGTGCAAGGCGGCGTCAACAATGTCTCCCAACGTGATCTCGGCATCGAACTTTTAGACGGAGTCGTCACCCAATCCTACGGGGCCGAGCTCTATCAGGAATTGGTCGATAAACAGCGCGCCCTCGAGCAGAGCCACACCGGCGATACGGGACCGGGAAGCGCCGAGCACTTGGCGCGCATCGTCGAGTCGCTGGACCGATTCCCCTATCTCATCGACCGGATCGAGCCGGCCAAGGAGACCTTGCGAGGGGAGGGCTTCTACGATCTCGAGTCCTATAAAGAAAGTCTGTTTCTTATCGATAAATGGCTGGAGGTCCTCTCCACGCTCTATTTCCCGACCAGGCTGACGGTCGTCGACAATCAATTCGGCAATTGCTCCATCTATTCGTCCAAAGACTTGATGAAGATCATCAGGGATGAATCCCAGAACCCCTACATCAAACTGTTTCGCGAGCGCTTTTTGAAATCGATCATCGGGGATCAGCCGGACTTGATTGGCGTCTCGATTACGGCGACCTCGCAGATTATTCCTGGTTTGACGCTCTGTCGCTTGATTAAGGAAGCTGCGCCCAATATCCATCTGACCATCGGCGGCAGCATTTTCACCAGGCTGGTCGATAATTTGCGCCGCTGCCCGAGCCTCTTCGATCTGACCGACGACATCATCGTCTTCGAGGGCGAAACGGCCTTGCTCGAACTGGTGCATCAGCTGGATGGGAAAAAGGACTTCAGCAAGGTCCCGAACTTGATCTATCGCCAGAACGGGAAGATTACGGTCAACCAGCCCTTCTATTCTGAAAATATCAACCAGCTGCCTGCGCCTAACTATGATGGCTTTCCGCTGAGCCTGTATCTGTCGCCGGAGCCGGTCTTGCCCGTGCAGTTTTCGCGCGGCTGTTACTACAAGGATTGCGCGTTCTGCGCCCTCACGCTGGATCACCAGAATTTCAGGCAGAAAGAGCCGGGGCGCACCGTCGAGGAGCTGGAATGGCTCAAACAGCGCTACGGCGCCAGCCGGTTCTTTTTTACCGACGAATGTTTCGCCCTCTCGCCGACCAAGCGGCTGTGTCAGCAGATCATCGACAAGAAGCTGGATATCAAGTGGACTTGCGAGATGCGCTTCGAGAAGCACCTGACGCGGGATCTCCTGGCTTCGATGAAGGACGCCGGCTGCCTGAAGATCGTTTTCGGATTGGAGTCCTTCAACCAGCGGGTGATGGACTTTATGAAGAAGGGGATCAAGCAGGAGTGGGTGCGGCGCATCGCCGACGATTGCGTCGATCTGGGGATCGCGGTCCACTGTTACATTATCGTGGGATTCCCGACCGAAAAAGAAGAAGAAGCGCGCGAGACGATGAATTTCATCGTCGAGAACGAGCGGCTGCACAACTCCTACGGCTTCTCCTGCCAGCCCTGCCTCTTCGATTTGGAAAAAGAAGCGCCGATCATGAGCGACCCCGGCAGTTACGGCATCCGGCGCATCATGCGCCCGTCGGCGGAGGACTTGAGCCTGGGCTTCTTCTATGAAGTGTCCGAAGGCATGACGCCCGATGAATCGGAAGCCCTCTATCAGCAGGTCTACGAAAAGATCAGCGAAGTCGTGTGCGAGCTGCCGTTCAACTACTCTATGGCGGACGGGTTGCTGTACATCGCGCGGGCCAAGGCGCAAGAAGTGGGCGTGCCGCAGCCGGCGAGATTGTGATGCGGGTTCGATCGGTATAATTCGAGTTTCCTGTAAGGATAGACCGCATGATTGCCGCGAATGTCTTAATTGACCGGATGACGGGACGGATCAACGACCAATCGTTGTTGTTCCAGTACACGATCAAGCTCGTCCTGATCGTCTCCTTCTCGGAGTTGATCCTCTATCGGCTCGTATCGCGATTGGGGATGCATCTCAGCAAACTGGCGCAGACGCATGAGTGGATCATTCCGACCTTCACGGCGCTGACAGGGATCGGCGAGTGGCTGCTCAACGTCGTGGCGATTCTGTTGTTCCTCGCCCTGGCCGTGGGCGTCGTCAATCGGATGGCCGGGCGCGGGTTCGTGGGCTCGAACCGGATCGTCGTCCCCGCTGTGACGCTTCTGTTGCTTCTCACGGCTGGCTTCCTGATGGTCCCTCCCGCGTTTTTGGGATCGGCGATTTATAACTTCGTGGCCCTGGTCGCGCTGGTCTGTCTGATGACGGAGTATCTCTCGGCCCATACCGAATGGTCTCATCGCGCGATGGGACTCACCTATCTCCTGGGGATCGGGGGCTGGCTCTATTATCAGATCGTATCCACGACCTATAGTTTCATCGGGACCGTGGCGGCGCCGCCGCTGGTCTACGAGGCCCATCGCGCGGGCGAGGCCTTGATGGTCCTGTCCAGCATCCTGGTGTTTTGGGCCTATGGGCGGGGCGTCTCGTTTCGGACGCGCAACCAGCGGCAGCGCCGCCGCGCCATCTGGTTTTGGGCCACCGCCGGGTCCATTTTCACGCTGATGCTGTTCCTGGATTATCTGCTCAAACAGTACGACCCGGGGCTGGCCAGCAACATTCGGAAAGCGGCGGACGGCATCGGGTGGATCTTTCAGTTCGGCATGGGCTACACGTTCTTCCTTCCCTTTGCGCTCTACATGGCAGGCCTGTTGTGCTGGGCCTACACGGTCATTAAGCTCCTGACGATGGGGCGGCTGGCCGGCTATGGGATCGGGCTGATGTTTATTGCGGGCTATGCGCTGCTGTACTCGAATTTGACGCTCATGGTGGTGCTCGGCGTGATGCTCTTAACCATGGACCGGCATCGACGCGATGCGGCTGAATCGGCGCCGGCGACGAATGCGCCGGTGATCGGCACGCCGGATTCATTGGCGGGCGGACATATCTAACGAACCTTTTTACTATAGGGAATCGTATGAACGAACCAACCTCTTCTGTTTCCGATCCAGGTCAGACCGTTGTCGATCCCGGCGATCAGCCGTTGAATCCGGACGAAGAAATTGCCGAGATTGAAAAACTGCTGGCGATTGAGCCGGACGATTTTCAGGCCCGCTGCCGGTTGGGCGAACTCTATTTCAGCAAGGGCCGGATGGACGATGCGCTTGTCGAGGTCAAGAAATCGATTGAGATGGCGGAGGGCCTCCGCGCCGAAATGAACCGCTCGCTCGCGATGTACTATTCGAATCTGGGCACGATCTACGCGACGAAGGCCATGACGGACGAAGCGGAAACCGAGTTCAAGCATGCGCTTGAGGTATTCCCTCACGATGTGTTGGCGCTGTTCAATCTCGGTCGTGTCTATGCCGACAAAAAGAAGTTCATGGAAGCCAAAGATTATTACGAGCGCCTCGTGGAGATCACGCCGGACGATCCCATGGCCTGGTACAATCTTGCCGGGGTCTATGTCGAGCTCGACAACCCGCAGGTCTCGGACTACAACACCATCGACATGGCCATTCAGTGCTACATCCGCACGCTCGAACTGGACCCGAAGCATCTGGAGGGCAGTTTCAAGCTGATGGAGCTGGCGATGAATCACAAGAAGACGGACCTGGCCATCAAGGTCATGGAGGATGCCGTCGAACAGAATCCCGAGGAGCCGCTGGCCTACTACAATTTGATCAGCGTTTACGATAAGGCCAAGATGTTCGAACAGGCCGAGCAGGCCAGGAATCGGTTGAAGGAACGGTTTTCCAAGCGGGCCAAAGAGACCACATCCTAAGTTACCCATTCAAACGGAGGAACACACCATGTTTGGGAGTCTTGGTTTTACAGAATTGATTTTGATCCTCTTCATCGTGCTGATCATTTTCGGCGCAGGCAAGTTGCCGCAGCTGGGAGAGGGGATCGGCAAGGCGATCAAGGGCTTCAAGAAGTCCGTGCATGAGGCGGACCAGATCGAAGCGGACGCCCTGGCCGCTCAAGAAGCGGCTCAGCAGCAGACGGCCGCGGCGCCGCAGCCAGCGATCGTCGCGCCGACCGTGCAAGCCGCAACGCCCGTGGCGCAGCCAGTCGAGACCGTTCAATCAGTTTCACGCGGCTAATCAGCCGGGATTAAGGCCTGAGGTCTATGGAAACCGAACTCCAGCTCGCAGTCGGCTATATCGAAACCTTCGCAGGCAACGGCAAGGCCCGGAGCACCGGCGATGGGAAGCGGGCGGTCAAGTCGGGGATTCCCTTGCCCCATCATGCCGCATTGGACAAGGACGAGACCTGGTTTTATTTTGCCGAGTCCGGATCCGATCGCATCAGACGGGTGAGCCTCAAGGAGGGCACGCTCCATAATTTTGCCGGTATCGGCGAAACCTGCTATAGCGGCGACGAAGGCCTCTGCGGGGAGGCGGGACTCTATTTGCCGCTCGACGTGGCGTTCGACTCTCACAACGATCTCTATATCTGCGATTCCGGCAGTAACCGCATCAGAAAAATCGACCACGAGACCGGCATCATCACGACGATCATTGGCACCGGCCAACATGGCTTCAATGGCGATGGCCCGGCGCTGGAGACCAATCTCACGTGGCCTGCGGCCATTGCCTTCGATCCTCACGACGTGATGTACATTGCCGATACTCAGGCGCACCGGATCCGCCGCTACGATCCCAAGACCGGCATGGTCACGACGGTGGCAGGGGCCTGGACCGCCGAAGACGAAGCCCGCGAGCAGCCGCTCGTGGCGCGGAATCTGGTCGTGCTCTCCGGCGATGCCATCGGCATCGATTTCAGCGACGACCATGGCTGGCTTATGCCGGTCTGTTCGGACGGTTTGGACATGTCCATGTACCTCGACGATGGCAAGCCCGCGCTGGAAGCCCGCATCTACGATGTGGTCGGACTCACGGTGAACGGGAAAGGCGATATCATTTTCGTCGATAAGGGTAGCAACCGCGTCCGCAGCATCGATCACCAGACCGGCATCATCTCGACCGTGGCCGGCGTCTGCCGGTACGGCTACGACGGTGACGACAAGCCGGCGATCAGAGCCATGCTCCATGCGCCGGAAGCTGTGGTGGTCGATCAGCAGGACAATCTCTACATCTCCGACACGATGAACCATCGCGTGCGCAAAGTGGACGTGGCGACCGGCGTGATTACGACGGTGGCGGGCAACGGAGACAGCGGGTACGAAGATAAGAATATGGGCGGTTGCGGCGCGGCGCGGTTTGTGGCGAAAGAATCGTCGGGGACCGTGAAGCATGGAGACGGACTGCTCGGCATCGAGGCCGTCGTCAACTCTCCCGTCGGGCTCTCGCTGGATTCCCAGGGCTATCTCTATATCTGTGAGCGTGGCGAAAACAAAATTCGCCGAGTGAAACTCTGGTAGCCATCCGCACGCAGTCGGATTGGTCTCGCTCGGGCTTTGTGCTATTCTGAGCCCCTCACGATGTACTCGCGCGGTCACCCGAGGACCTTGCATGGTGCGTACGACGAAGATTGATTCCCGCCCGTTACTGTTGCTCCTGTTCATCCTGGTCGTTGCCGGCGTGTTCGTCGGCTTCGGCGTGCCCCTCGTCAGTTCCGAGGGGATGATCATTCGCGCGCGTGTCGTCGAGGGGGAGCTGCCGGTTGGGCCGGAGGATGCCGCCTGGGCCACCGTGGCGCCAATGACCCTTCCCTTGAGCGGACAGGTCATTACCAGACCGGTCTGGCCTGAGCCGACGGCGCGGGCTTTAACGGTACGGACGCTCCACAACGGCATCGAAATCGCGTTTCTGCTGGAATGGCAGGACAACACGAAGAACGATCGTTTGACGCCAGGAACTTTTCGCGACGGCGTCGCGATCGGGTTGCCGCTCGGCGATGCTCCAGCATTTTTCTGCATGGGCCAACTTGATCACTACATCAATATCTGGCATTGGAAAGCCGAT
Organism: Nitrospira lenta; assembly: GCA_945905765.1. Lineage (GTDB taxonomy): Bacteria > Nitrospirota > Nitrospiria > Nitrospirales > Nitrospiraceae > Palsa-1315. Next base: position 15,872 of record CAMDPZ010000026.1, on the reverse strand, counting down.
TGGCAGAGCGATATCGATCGCCGGGCCGCCCGGGCCTCGGAGAGGGCCCGCGAGGGCGTGCGGACGTTCGAAGTCATTCCGCGGCGGGTCTCGTCGGTTGAAGACCTCATCGGCGGAGGCTTCAGTACCTTAACGACCAAAGAAAAGCAGGGGCGGGTCCAGGGCAAGGCTGTCTGGAAAGACGGAGTCTGGCATGTGGTCATGCGCAGACCCCTGGTGAGCGAAGAGCAGGAGAATGAAGCCAAGCTGATTCCAGGCCGGGTCCAAACCGTGTCCTTTGCCGTGTGGAACGGTGAGAACAAAGAACGGAACGGGCAGAAATCTGTCGCGCCGTGGTTTCAGTTGGTGATTGATCCGGTTGCGAAGCTCTAGACAGGCTGCTGAAAAGGGAGACGGGGTAGCTGGGACGATCCCCGTGCTCGCGCAACGCGCGGCTTGAGAAAGCCCTCGTTGGACGCGCGCAGTAGGGATCATCCCAGCCACCCCTTAGAGAAGGATAGTTCTTCTGCGGCTTTGCTGACGAACTGTTTGAGCAGCCTGCGGGATGGTTTTTCCGAAGCCGGCTAAGTCTCTTGGTGGGATGGCCGTAGAAAGGCGCACACGTTGGAGGATGTTCGTATCGGCTCAGTGAGCGCTCGCACAAAGGCCCTTCGGAGTGGAAGGGCCTTTCTTTTGTGTTTTGGACTCAGCCTTGGACTAGTGAGTGGTCTTGCGTCAGCGGCTGAATTGGAGCCGATGACCGTGGAGGAAGCCGCGAAGCTGGGGGAAGATTTCGGCGTGATCGTCGGAGATGTGGACGAGGAGATTAAACGAGAATTGAAGTTGGAACGGGCGCAGGGTGTCGCCGTGTTTGAAGTGATCGGAAACTCGCGCGCCGACTATGCCGGCATCAAGGTCCGGTCCGTCATCAAGGAAATCGACAAGACCGAGATCAGGAACATGCTCGACTTCGGGAAAGCGATCAAGCGCGGGATGAAAGAATGCAACTTCACCGTCGGCACCTATGAGCCTGCCGATCCAGGCGATCCGGTCGGGTGGGGTGTGAATTTCCATTTTGTCGGATGCAGGCGGGATTGATCATGCTACGACGCAGGCCTGGACATCGCATTGCGGCCGGTTTTCTTCTTCTGTTCATGATGGGCGCCATTGGCCTGTCTCAAGGCCCTGCCATCGCCCAGAAGTCAGACGTCAAGGCGTCGTCCGATTGGGTGGAGGAAATCGAAAAGATCTTCATCAGATCGGAAGACTGTAAGCAATGCCACGACCGGCATTATGAAGAGTGGAAAGGCGTGCGCGAGCAGACGCCGGATCTCAAGACCTTTGGCCGGGTCGATGCGGCGCTCTTGCACGGCACCTCGCTGGAGTCGCCGGTCTTCCGTACCGTGTTGGGCGTCTGGCTCCAGACCAATCCGACCACTGACGAGCGTCGCCGCTGTCTCTCCTGTCATGTGCCTTCGACGACCGTGTTCCCGCAACATGCCGAGAAGATCGTGGCCCAGGTATTGTCTGGTAAGCCGCAAGTGGAAGGCATCGGTTGTGCCTCCTGCCATCTGATCAAGAAGGTCGAACAGACCGAGAACTCTCCGCCTTCATTCAAGATCGAGCCAGGCAAGATGATCTATGGTCCCTATGCGGATCCGGAGGAAAATCTCGTCCATCCTGCGGCGCAGTCCGATTTGTTTCGCGGCGCGAACTATTGCGCCTCCTGTCACTTCGATAAGGTGAAGGATGTGACGCAGAAGGATCTGGCAGGGGAGATTTTGCAGGGGACGGTATGTCAGGACTGCCATATGGAGCCCTCGACAGGTAGCTCCACTTCGCGGCGCGGGTCCATGACCCGCGCGATCGGCCGCCATTGGTTCCGCGGCGTGGTGATCCCCGGTACGCTCCTCAAGAATCGCAACCTCCAGGCCGAATGGATGCCCCGCGTGGATCTTGAGACCACCAAGTCTGCCTCGGCGGTGGAGGGAACGGCGCTGGTGAAAATCGGCAGCCTTCCGCACAGTTTTCCGGACGGAGATCCGGTGCTCAAGCAGTTCTATCTGGTTCTGACCGCCAAGGATGCGCAGGGCAAGGTGCTGAAGGAAGAGACCAAGCAGTTCGGTTTGCCCTATGACAAGATTCTCCGCGGCCCGATTCCAGACCCCTTCATCAAGGGCGGGCACACGAGGAAAGTGCCCTTCTCTCTGGCGCTCCCGGCCGGCACGACGGCTGCCTCGATTGAAGCGGTCTTGAACTATGCGTTGATCCCGACGCCGGAGCCCGCGCTCAAGGAAAAGTATCTCGCCACCTTGGCGACCGATAAAGAGCGGGAGCTTGCCAGGAAAATTTTTGACGAATATACGCAGCCACGCCTTTTAACGTATCGGGCGAAAAATTTCTGAGCCATTGAAGTAGAAGGGCCGCATGATGGGACGACATTCGATGGGTGTGAAGCTTGGGATTGGCGCAGTGATTGTGGCGGCCTTGTGTCTGTCGCAGTGGCTCGATCATGCCCTCTATGCGCAAGAGGTTCCTAAGCCCACCCTTGAAAAGGCCTTTCCCAGCTCCAGCAAGTGCAAGCGGTGCCATGAGCGCGTGTTTGAAGAATGGGAAACCTCGCCGCTCTCGAAGTCCATTCATTCCCCGGCCTTCCGCGCCTCGCTCGATGCGTTCCTGGCGTCTCCGGCAGGAAAAGACAAGGCCCTCTGCTTCCGTTGCCATGCGCCCCATGTGCGCGAATTCCCCGAACAGGCCCAGCTCTTTATCGATCAGGCCAAGGCCGGCGACCCTTCGCTGGATGGGGTGGCCTGTGCGCAATGCCATTTGATCAAACAGGTCGACCGGACCAAACAGCCGCCGGAGCCCAAGTACGAATTGGGGAGCAAGACGCTCTACGGTCCCTATAAGGACTTTGTGCAGAACCTGGCTCACCAGTCGATGGAGCTGGGGCTCTTTCAGAAATCCGATCTCTGCCTCAATTGCCACCAGTCTGTGCCTTCTGCTGCCAACTTAGGCAAGAGTAATGATCTGCTGGGCAATTGGGATCAGAGCAAGGCGGTAAAGTCAGGTAAAGAATGCCAGAGCTGCCACATGCCGGAGCAGGTGGGGGAGTCGGCCAACGGGGAGAAGAAGCGGAAAACCGCGAACCATACATTCCCTGGTCGTATCGGCAAGCTCCGCCAGGAAGCGGCTAAGTTGGACGTGCAGACGAAAATCGAGGGCGACAAGACCATCGTCACGGTGAAGGTGCAGAGTCTCGTGCCGCACAGCCTGCCGACTACCCATCCGGCCTGGGCGAGCGTGGCGCTGGAACTGGATATCAAAGGAAAGAATTTAAAGACCGTCTTTACCGACAAGCGGGTCTATGGGCGGGTTTATCAGGATGCCAAGGGGCAGAAGACCAGCTTCGACTTCGAGGCGGTCAAAGTTCTCGAGGATACGGTCTTGAAGCCGGAAGAGACACGCGTCGAGACCTTTACCTTCCCCACGCCGAAAGACACTAAGACCTTCGATGTTGAAGTCACCCTCAACTATGCGCCGATCACCGGCCCGGCCTCCTTCCTGCAGCGAGTCGAAGCGGAGTCCTCCAAAGGCTCGCAAGATCCGGTCTTCCAGTCGATCGAGATCGTGAAGTTTGCGGCGAATATCTCGACTGCGAAGTAGCGAGAGGTCAGCGGGTCACTCGAAAATAACTTGTGAGCCAGGCGACTTCATCTTAAAGATTTGCACGGCGCTGTACATGCCCTTCGCCGGGTGGTTGAGGATGAGGCGGGAATTGGTGATGTGGGTGTCGAGCAGCTCGTATTGCCCACCGCTGAAATAGATGTCGCAGTCGTCAATCGCACAATTCTTGTAGACGTGGTTGTCCAGCGACAGCTTCGCCTTGCTGAACGTCTGCCCGTCGATGACGATGTAATTCGGTTCCATTCCCATAGGCCCTCCACCTGCGCGGACTATAACAACTCTCTTTTTGATCCGCAAACCAGTCAGCTGCTGTGATCCCCTTTCCATGTTCTCTCTGGAAGATGCCCGCTTCTGTCTCTCTTCCAGTTTCGATTGTTCTCTTTATGGGATGGGGGCTGTTGATCTTCCATTGCGCGCGTCCAACGAGGGCCTTCTGAGGCCGCGCGTTGCGCGAGCACAGAAGATCCTCAGCCTCTATCACTCCACTTTTTCGTCCTTGATCCCCTTCTCTCACTTGTATAGAATGGCCCGACTTTTCAGTTAGTTAGCTGCACGGATCGATTCTGTACCACTTCGCGGTTTCCCATCGAACACGTCATCGTGATGGATGGAGGCCAGAGGAAATGGGTGTCCCCCAACACCCCTAACAGGAGGAGACCATTGTGAGCGACTCATCCATCATTACGTTTGCGTTGGTATCGGCGGTGACCGGCATTGCCTACGGCCTCTATCTGGCCATGTGGGTCTTTAAGCTGGATGCCGGCAATCCAAAGATGCAAGAAATTGCCAAGGCCATTCAGGAAGGCGCGAGCGCCTATCTGAACCGCCAGTATCGGACTGTTGGCGTCGTCGCCGCTGTGTTATTCGCGATGTTGTGGGGCGCAGGGGCGTTCTCTGACAAGTTCGGTCTGCTGACTGCGATTGGATTTTTGATTGGCGCCGGCGCGTCGTCGCTGGCTGGCTATGTGGGCATGGTTATCGCGGTGCGGGCGAACGTACGGACGGCGCAGGCCGCGCATAATGGGATGAATGCGGCGCTGACCGTGGCCTTCCGTGGCGGCGCGGTGACGGGGCTCTTGTTGATCGGCCTGGGCCTGCTGGCCATCACGACGTTCTATGTGGTGGCGTCGCAGATTGCCGGGCAGGAGAAGGCGATTCATGCCCTGCTGAGCCTTGGATTCGGCGGCAGTTTGATTTCGGTCTTTGCCCGGGTGGGCGGCGGTATTTACACGAAAGCGGCGGATGTCGGAGCGGACCTTGTCGGAAAAGTGGAAGCGGGGATTCCGGAAGACGATCCGCGCAACCCGGCAGTCATCGCGGACAATGTGGGCGACAATGTCGGCGATTGCGCCGGTATGGCCGCGGACCTCTTCGAGACCTACGCCGTGACAACGGTCGCGGCGATGGTCCTGGCGTTTACCCTGTTCAAAGGGAATAGCGCGCCGATTCTCTATCCTCTGGCGTTGGGCGGCGTGACGATCTTCGCGACAATCATCGGCATCCTCTTTGTGAAGGTGAGCGAAGGCGGCGGGATCATGCCGGCGCTTTACAAGGGCCTGTTCGTGGCGGGCGGCATCGCTGCGGTGGCCTTCTACCCCGTGACAACCTCGATCATGGAGGGTGTGGGTGGCGTGAGCGGGATGAGCTACTACCTCGCCTCGTTGATCGGCTTGGCCGTGACCCTCGCCCTCGTGTTTATCACCGATTACTACACCTCCAAGAGCTATGCGCCGGTGAAGGCGATTGCCAAGGCCAGTGAAACGGGCCATGCGACGAACATCATTGCGGGTTTAGCGGTGGGAATGGAGGCAACGGCTTTGCCGGTGGTGGTGATCGGCGCGGCGATTCTGACGAGCTACTGGCTCTGTGGCGGCGCGGCTTCGGGGGGGGTGTATGGTGTGGCCACTGCGGCTGTCTCGATGTTGTCGATGGCCGGGATTGTGGTGGCGATCGATGCCTTTGGTCCGATTACCGACAATGCGGGCGGGATCGCGGAGATGGCGCACCTCGGCAAAGAGGTGCGGGACATCACTGATCCATTGGATGCGGTCGGCAACACGACCAAAGCCGTGACGAAGGGCTATGCGATCGGATCGGCCGGCCTTGCGGCGGTGGTGCTGTTCGCCGAATATGCCCGCGAAGTGGCGAAGGGGAGCGGGGCGAGTACGTTTGACCTTTCCAATCCTTCGGTCCTGGTCGGACTCTTCCTGGGCGGCATGCTGCCTTTCATTTTCGGGGCCCTCTGTATGAAGGCCGTGGGAGAAGCAGCAGGCCTCGTGGTGGAAGAAGTGCGGCGGCAGTTCCGGACGATCAAGGGGATCATGGAAGGCACGGGCAAGCCGGAATACGGGACTTGCGTGGACATCGTGACGCAGGCGGCGATCAAGAAGATGATGGTGCCGGGATTGATCCCGGTCATTTCACCCATTCTGGTTGGCGTGGTCCTGGGGCCGCAGGCCTTGGGCGGCATGCTCGTCGGCAGCATCGTGACCGGTCTGTTCGTGGCCATCTCGATGACGAGCGGCGGCGGCGCTTGGGACAATGCCAAGAAATATATTGAAGAGCAGGGCATGAAGGGGACGGACACGCATAAGGCTGCCGTCACCGGCGACACAGTCGGCGATCCCTACAAGGATACGGCCGGTCCGGCGATCAACCCGATGATCAAGGTTATTAATATTGTGGCTCTTCTTATTGTCTCGTTGCTCGTGTGATAGGACGAGCATGGAAGCCGTCAGTATTCAGCTTTCAGCTCCGTGCTGATGGCTGAATGCTGACGGCTGATAGCTAAGGGTTTACGTCGTTTCAGGTTTTACGTTTCACGTTTGACGGTTTTTTCGGTTGGCTTGACGGCTGAAATGGCCTTGGAGTAAGGTGATCGCAGGGATCACGTTGTGCTGGTCCACGAGAGTTTCCCAGCTGTACGGGAGGTGCTCGGATGGAAAAACAGGAGCGCAAACAAGAGCCCAAGCGAGAACCGCAGGGGAAAGACGACGTTAAGGCCAATCCGAAGGTCGTCGAAGCCGGCAAGAAGATGAAAGAAGACATCGACAAGCTGGTCGATGAAATCGACGACGTCCTCGAGAAAAACGCAGAAGAATTCGTTAAGAACTACGTGCAAAAAGGGGGGGAGTAGCGACAGGCTACTCCCCTCTTTTTCTTCCTCTCCTTCTCCTCATCTCACCGGTCGATATTCTGCAGGATGCTGAAACCGTTCGCCAACAGGGTGGGCTGGCCCGGTGAATCCCCTGTGCTCGCGCAACGCGTGGGAGAAGAAGGGTAGCCTGGTCGTCCTCCTGCTCGCGGAACGCGCACGATCAGAATGTGCTCGTTCGACGCGCGCAATCGAGGATCGACCAGGTCACCCTTTGAAGAGAAAAACAAGCGAGCTTGGAGGGAGTACTATATCGTTGGACGCGCGCAGTGGGGGATTCATCCAGGCCAGCCTGAGAAACGTACACGAGCAAGCTTGGAAGGACCATCTTGGATCGTTTGCCTGCGGCCTTGTTGGACGGATGGTTTGAGCATCCTGCGGGAGTGCTTTCCTGGCGTGCCAACATGGAGACTCTCGATGCGCTCGCGTGAGAACCAATACTGATGCGGCTTTCCGGTCGCTGGTTTGACAACGCAGCAACGAGCGGCTAGTATCCCTTTAATTCTCAGATAGTTAGCCTCTGTCTCGACTCAGAACCATTCGAAAGGTCTTCATGAAATCCAAGCTCTGGGTCTTCCGTGACATCAATCTCTCTCAGCGGTCTTCGTTGGTTCAGGCCCTGTCCATTTCTCCTGCCACGGCTTCGCTCTTTTTGGCTCGCGGCGTGACCACGCCGGATGAAGCCACGGCCTGGATGTCGTTGCAGTCGCCGCATGATCCGTTTTTGATTCCCGATATGGAGCAGGCGGTCGAACGGTTGCATCGCGCGGTCACGACTCGGGAGCCGATTTGTTTTTATGGCGACTACGATGTCGACGGGATTACGGCGACCAGTGTCTATATGTCGTTCTTCGGCGGGTTGGGCGCTAACGTGCGCGCCTATGTGCCGCATCGTTTGCGCGAAGGCTATGGGCTCAATCTCAGCGCCGTCCAGCGGCTGCATGACGAAGGGATCTCGTTGCTGGTGACATCCGATTGCGGGACGACTTCGCACAAAGAAATCGCGTTGGCGGCCAAGCTGGGCATGGATGTGGTGGTGACCGACCATCACCAGAGCGACGAGGAGATGCCTCCGGCTGTGGCGGTGCTCAATCCCCATCGCGCCGGGGCCCTCTATCCCTTCCGCGGGCTCTGCTCTGCGGCGCTGGCCTACAAGGTGGCGCAGGCCTATCAGTTGCGTTACGGGGTGGCCGGGGTGCCGTTGGAGTCGTTGCTCGATCTCGTGGCTTTGGCGACAGTGGCCGATGTGGTGCCGTTGCACGATGAGAATCGAAATTTTGTGCGTGAGGGGCTGGTTCAGTTGTCGCGCGGCGCGCGCTGCGGCGTGCGGGCCTTGAAGCAGGTGGCGGGGGTGACGCGGGATTGCACGGCGGAAACGATTGCCTTCAAGCTGGCGCCCCGTATCAATGCCGCCGGGCGATTGGACGATGCCATGCTAGGCGTGCGGTTGCTGACGACCGACAATCCGCTCGAGGCGCAGCAGTTGGCAGACCGGTTGGAGCAGTTGAATCGGGAACGGCAGCGCATCGAAGTGGACATCATGGAAGAGGCGCTGGCGTCATTGAAGGATAAAGAGTTGCCGCCCGCATTGGTTTTGGCGTCCCGCCATTGGCATCTTGGCGTGGTCGGGATTGTCGCCGCTCGCTTAGTCGATCGGTTTCAGCGTCCGGCGATCGTTATGGCGATCAATGAGCAGGGCATTGCGAAGGGCTCGGCGCGGACGACCGGCGGGTTTGATCTCTATCAAGGTTTGGCGTCCTGCCGGGAGATGCTGGAGGCATTCGGCGGCCATCCCAGCGCTGCCGGAGTGACGATTTGCGAATCCAGGATCGACGAGTTCCGCGCCAAATTTTCTGATGCAGTCGTAGGCTGGACCCACGAGGGGGCCAAGGTGCCGACGTTGAATGTCGATGCCGAGGTCCGGCTGGACGAAGTGAATCTGAAACTGATCCAGGAAATCTGTTCGCTGCATCCGTTCGGGGCCGGCAATCCTGAGCCCACCTTTGCCGTGACCCGCCTTGAAGTGATGGAGGCCCGCACGGTCGGCGAGAAGCATCTGAAAATGACGGTGCGGCAAGGCTCCTCGGTGCCGTTCGATAGTATTGCGTTCGGGATCAAATCATTGTTGGAGCGGGGCATTCCGTCCCGCACGCCGGTGGATCTGGCCTTTACGCCTGAACTGAATCATTGGAACGGCCGTGACAGGATTCAGCTCCGCATTCGCGATGTGAGACCGAGTGTGATGGAGTGAGTGAGCCATGGTGTATGAAACCGTCACAGATCTTGACCAGCTGCTGGATCGGATCAAGAGCTATGCACCCGATGCCGATCTCGGCTTAGTCCGCAAGGCCTACGAATTCTCTGCGAAAGCGCATGAAGGGCAGCGGCGCCGGTCCGGAGAACCCTACCTGCAGCATCCCATCGCGGTCGCCGGAGTTCTCACCTCGCTTAAAACGGATGTGACCGCCATCGTCGCGGGCCTCCTTCACGATACCCTGGAAGATACGGTCGCCACGGCTGACGAACTTGAACAAGAGTTCGGCAAGGACGTGCTGCATCTGGTCGACGGGGTGACCAAGATCGGCAAGATCACGTTCCGGAGCTATGAAGAGAAGCAGGCGGAGAATTTCCGCAAGATGTTGCTCTCGATGGCGGACGATATCCGGGTTGTTCTTATCAAACTCGCCGACCGGCTCCACAACATGCGCACCCTGGAACATCTCGGCGCGGCCAAGCGGCAGGAGATCGCCCAGGAGACGCTGGAGATCTACGCGCCGCTGGCCAATCGCCTCGGGATCGGGTGGGTGAAGAACGAGCTGGAAGACCTCTGTCTCAAACATCTCAAGCCGGATATCTATGAGATGCTGCGTACCCGCGTGGCGAAACGGGATGAGGATCGGCAGCAGTACATCGATGAAGTCAGCCAGCTTGTGCGGAAGGCCATGCAGGAGAATGGGTTGGTCGGAGAAGTGTACGGCCGCCCCAAGCACCTCTATGGCATCTATCAAAAGATGAACAAGCAGTCGATTACGTTCGAGGAGGTCTATGACTTGACCGCGTTGCGGATCGTGACGGACCTCAAGATGAACTGTTATGCCGTGCTGGGCGTGATCCATTCCCTCTGGCGGCCCGTGCCGGGGCGCTTCAAAGATTACATTGCGATTCCGAAGTCCAATCTATATCAGTCGCTCCATACGACGGTGGTGGGCCCGAAGGGGGAGCACGTCGAGTTCCAGATCCGCACGGAGGAGATGCATCGCATCGCCGAGCACGGCATCGCGGCGCATTGGAAGTACAAGGAGCAAGGGCAGGTCGCCGATCGCGACAGCAAGGCCTTCGGCTGGCTCCACCAGTTCGTCGAGTGGCATGAGGATTTGTCGGATAACCGGCAATTCATGGACTCGGTGAAGCTCGATCTCTTTCACGATGTGGTCTATGTGTTCACGCCCAAAGGGATCGTGAAGGAGCTGCCGAAAGGATCGACGCCCGTCGATTTCGCCTTCGCGATTCATACCGAGGTCGGGGACCACTGCGTCGGGGCCAAGGTGGACGGGAAGATCGTGCCGCTCAAGCATGAGCTGGCCAGCGGCGACACAGTCGAAATTCTGACCTCCCCCACGCAAACGCCGCACAAGGACTGGCTGAAGTTCGTCCGCACCTCGCGCGCGAAGACCAAGATCAAACATTGGATCAAGCTCGAAGAACAGAAACGGAGCGTCGAGATCGGCCGCCGGTTGCTGGAGTCGGAGTTCCGCCGTCATGGCATGGCGCCGGCTCAAATGTTCAAGTCGGCGGAGTTGTTGGAGGCGGCCCGGCAATCGGGCTTCGACAGCACGGAGGAATTGACCGCCGCCGTGGGCTTCGGCAGCGTGGCGACGTCACAGGTCATCGGCAAACTCACGGCTCCCCCGTCCGGAACGCAGGAGTCCGTTCAGGAGCGCCCAGCCGCGCAGAAAGTGGCGGGAGGGAAGAGCGACGGCGCCGGGGTGCAGGTCAAGGGATCGCGCGACCTGCTCATGCAGTTGTCGCGTTGTTGTCATCCCGTGCCTGGCGATCGCATCCTCGGCTATATCACGCGAGGGCGCGGGTTGACGATTCATGCGGTCGATTGTCCGAACCTTGTGGCGCTGGATTACGATAAAGAACGGTTGGTAGAGGTCGAGTGGGATGTGGCCACGCCCGGCACCCATTCGGTCAAAATGTCCATTGTGGCCGTCGATAAGACCGGGGTGCTGGCGAATGTGTCCTCTGCGATTGCAGCCTGCCACGCCAATATCAGCCGCGCCGAGATTACGACGCGGGAGGATCAGAAGGCGGTGCTGGATTTCGTCGTGGAAGTGTCCGGCACCCAGCATCTTGATCAGGTGCTGAAAGCCGTCGAACGGGTGGATGGCGTCATTACCGCGAGAAGATTACGGGCCTGGCAGGAACGGTCATAAGCGCCTGTCTTGTTCTGATGTCTATTCGGTCTATCTGGTTTGTTTGGTTGTATGAGATTAACCAAATAGACTAGACAGACCAGAAGACCAGATAGACCTACTTCGTTTATTACGGAACCTTGAACTGAAGCTTCGATTCCCGCTGCAACTTTAAACTCTCCGCTCTGCCTCCCGCGAGTTCCAGGACATAGAGCGACTCGTCGTTCGGACGGTATTGCGGGCAACTGTCGTCCTGTCTCGTGCAGATCGGGACATTCGGCTCGATGTGGACGATCTGCTTCTTGTCGTTCATCCAGATGATGTCGAGCGGGATCTTGGTGTTCTTCATCCAGAAGGTCCAGGGCTGTGCCTGGAGGAACGTGAAGAGCATGCCGCGGTCGGCTCCCAGGTGCGTGCGGTACATTAAGCCTTCCGCGCGTTTCTGAGGCGTGTCGGCCAGTTCCGCATGGATGATGGCGCCGCCGGGGAGGGTAATCGGGATCAGGCCCGATGGAGCCTGGTCGGTTCCCGCCTCAGTGGAACAAGGGAATAGGAGGAGCAGGATGAAGACTGCTGCGAGTCGTTGTTGCATGGCGGCATCCTATCGGCCAGTCGGGGATGAGTCAAGCTGAGGGCCGTGCTGTGGCAAGGGCCATTGGCGTCCGTGGCCCTGGTATCTTGCAATCATATTGTTGCCTATGAGATCCTCGGCTAACTTAAGCAAGGGAGGGGCTCATGAAAGAGACGAGGAAAGTCCATTACGTCAAAGGCGTGTTTGTCTGTCCGACATGCCGGCAGTCCTATGTGCAGGAAAAGTGGATCGAAGCCTGGCGGGTCCGCTGTCATAAGTGCGATTACCGCGGAGCCCTCACGGATGTCTCTGTCGAAGAGCGTATGGAAGAGGAAATCGTCCGCCGTTGAATCGGCGCCAAGCCTGTGCGTCGATTCCTGCTCCTTGTGAGTCGATGTTGTCTGCTCACATCTCCATCCTACGACTCCGCTCCATTGGCTCGCTATTCCTCTGTGTCCTGCTTCTGATATCGGGCATCGGCTCCGGCGAAACCTTCGCCGACGAGCCGGCCCAACCGGTGAAGGTCCTCGTGACCTACCATTCTCTCTCCGGCAATACCGAACGCATGGCTGAAGCGGTGGCAGAGGGCGCGAGAGGCTTGCCTGGCACCGAGGTGCTGCTGAAACGGGTCGGCCAGGTGACGGCGGAGGATCTATTTTCCGCCGATGCGGTCGTGGTCGGTTCGCCGGTCTATTGGTCGAACATGTCGGGCGAGGTGAAGACCTTTTTCGACAGCTGGCAGTTTAAGTTCGGTGTGTTTCCCGAATTCAAGATGAAGAACAAGGTCGGCGCGGCCTTTGCGACCGGCGGCCAGATTTCTAGCGGCAAAGAAGTGACGATGTTGACGATTCTGGCTGCGATGTTGGGGAATCAGATGATCGTCGTCAGCGGCGGTGGGGCTTTCGGCGCCTCTGCCACGACGGAGGGCGACAGTCCCGGCATCGATACCAAGGAACTGGCCGAGGCCAAGGCCCTAGGCCAGCGCGTAGCTGAAGTCGCCGCCAGGTTCAAAGCCGGTTCTGCCAAGTAGCTTGTCCTGCCAGGTCTTAGAAAACCAGTTCGACTCAGCAAAACGTTGATAGCTTGCGCGGCTGGGACATGATGGGCGCATCTCTGACGGATGCTCAAAAAGTTCGTCCAGCAAGGCCGCAGGCGAGTCGAAACCGGAGGCGTGCCCTTCAGGGGCACGTTGAGGATTTCGATGAGCTGAGAACGATGCTGGCGGACTTTTTCAGCATTCGTCTACAGCGTTTGTTCGAGCTGATCCACCATCTCGCCGATCGTGTCGAACCCCGATTGCCAGAAGTCTTCCGAGGCCATATCGACGCCGACTTTGGCAAGAATGGTTTGCGGAGATTCCGATCCGCCTGTGCTCAGCAGTTCCAGGTATTTGGGTACGAACGAGGCCCCTTCCTTCTGATACATCCGATAGAGCGCGAGGACCAGTAAGTTCCCGAAGCTGTAGGCGTAGCAATAGAAGGGGCTGGCGAAGATGTGGGGAATGGTCAGCCATTCCCATTGAAACTCTTCCGGGACCTTGATCCCCTTCCCGAACTGTTGCCGCACCTCTGCCAGATAGGATTTGGCCAGATCCTTCACGGTTGCACCCTGGGCGATCATCTCATGGGCGTGATTTTCGAATTGGACGAAATAGGCCTGCCGGAGGACCGTGGCGTAGATGTCGTCTAGCTGGTTGAGCAGGAGCCCCTGTCTCACCTTCTTGTCCCGCTCCTGGCTCATGAGGGCATCGGACAGGATACGTTCCCCGAACACTGAGGCGGTTTCCGCCAGCGGGAGGGTGGAGTGGAAGGTGAACATGGAATGATGCTGCGCCAGCATGCCGTGAACGGCATGGCCGAGTTCATGGGCCATTGTGGCGATATCGCGCGCTTCGCCGGTGAAGTTCAGGAGCACGTAGGGGGTCATGCTGGGCACGACGCTGTAGCAATAGGCGCCCCCGATTTTTCCCGGTCTCGTCCGGGCGTCGATATGGCGTTCATGCACCACCCGCTCAGCCAGGTCGGCTAGTTGCGGAGAAAATCCCCGATAGGCCTCCAGCACCATGTTGATGGCATCCTGATAGCGATAGGATTTCTGTTCCGTGCGATGCGGCGCATAGATGTGGTAGCGGTTCATTGGCGTGATCTTGCAGAGGCGCGCTTTGATGCGGAAGTAGCGCTGGAAGATGCCGGCGTTTTTTTGACAGACCTTGAGGAGCGAGGCTACGGCTGCGTCGGGAATGTCATTGCCCAGGTTGCGGGTGGCAATGGGGCTGGCGAAGTGGCGCAGTTGAAGATTTTCGGCTTTCCAGTCGTTGACCAGGGTTTTATAGATTTCGCCCAGCAGATCGTGGTGATCGGCATAGACGCGGTAGAGTTCCCGATAGGCGGCTTCGCGCAGCCGCCCTTGCGCATGGCGCAGATACACGGTCAGCTCCTCGCGCGTCATCGTCGTTCGTTTACCCTTGACGGTGAGCGTAAAGGTGAAGGCGTTGGTCACGACATCGTAGAGCGAATGGACGGCGCTGCGCCCCGTGATGTTCTTGATGTTGACGATTTTCTCTTCCGGCTCAGAGAGCGTGTGAGGCTTGAACAGGCGGATGGTTTCGAGGTGGTACCGAAGCGAGCCGGTTCCGGCCATGAGCCGGTTCGCATTGTCCTCATCGACGCTTTGCCACCAGAGGTCGAAGAACACCATTCGATTTTGGAGCGCTGTGAGCCGCTCCTCGACCTTGTCCTTAAACGAGCGGGCAGCGAGGTCTTTGGTGTTTTCGGAGAACCAGAGATAGGCGTAGGCGCTGAGCTTGGATGAGGCCGCCGCGATATTTTCACTGAGTGTCAGGAGCGGGTGGAAGACGGTGGTCTCCATGGTCGGACTGAACTGGGTTCGCGCCGCTTCGAATTGCGCCACCTGGGACTCGATCTTTGCCAGCAGGGTGTCAAAATGTTTGACCGGATCCTCTGCCAAGTGGGAGAGGTCCCAGCGCTCGGCATAGGCGAGCTTCTGACGCTTCGGGGAAGAGGTCTTGCGGGAAGCTGACTTCTTTCGATCGGATTTCACAGACATAGGTCGGATCTCCTTCATCGCTCACTCACATTATGAGGGCTCAGGATCATACCATTCCCGTTGGCGAGGCCGGAGAAATTTTCTCCTGCCGAGTTCAGGGGAAATCTTCCATCTGCTCAGGCATCTCGGTATGATGCAAAAAGATTAATGGAGACCTCATGACCGACCAAGAACTCAATCGGGCCATTCAATATGTCACAGCCAGCACGTCCTACGGGCGTGACATGGTGGCCGATATTCTGACAACCGGCCTTGGTGAAATGACGACGCTCGCCACGCAATCGTCAGCCCGGTTCGAACGGGAAGTGCTGCTGGAATATGTCTGTCAATGGACGATCAAGCGCACGGGCCAGCCGGAACCCTTAGTCCGGGAGATCCTGGGCTACGCAAGCCGCTGGTTGGATGAAGTGTACGAGGAAATTTCCAAGCGCGAGCCGGAATCTCTCGGCCTGATATCCGACAATGACGATGACGATGATGACGAACGGGCGGAGCCGGTTTAGGCAGGCAGCGAGCTGTTGAGCGACTCCAGACTCTTCGTGACCATCATGTCGCCGTTTTTCGTGGAGACGTCGATGCCGGTGGCGCAGACGGTTCGGCATTCGTCGATGCGATCCAGCTTGTGCAGTGATTGGGCCAGGGCATAGTAGGCGGCTGAGTAGGTGGGCTTGACCGTGACACATTGCCGCAGGGCCTTGGCCGCTTCTTCGAAGTTTGCATCTTCCATATAGGCCTTCCCGAGACCGAACCAGGCAACTTCGTCGGTCGGATCGATTTCCAGGACTTTTTTGAGCGGTTCGATGCGGCGGTTCGCCATGATTCCCTCCAAGTATAGGAGACGATAGCAGCGGCGAACGCTCGTTGTCTATGCGCTTTCCTGCATGCTACGATTCGCAGAAGTGATGTGTGAAGGGTGATGAGTGGGGATAGCCTCGGCTCTTGCCGATCACTGCTCACTCATCATTCATCACCGATCACTGGATGAACGCATGGCGAA
>CAMDPZ010000025.1 GCA_945905765.1 Nitrospira lenta | reverse complement strand
AGCTGCCATTCCTCCGCGCGGGTCAGCGCGATAGGGTACTTCTCGGTGAAGCAGGCGTTGCAGTACTGTTCCGGGGTGCCGGGGGAGGCATTCAGCATGCCATCGAGGCTCAAATAGGCAAGGCTGTCTGCCGTGATGTATTTCCGAATTTCTTCAAGCGAATGACTGGACCCGATCAGTTCTTTCTTGGTGGGCGTATCGATGCCATAGAAGCAGGGCGAAATGATCGGAGGCGAACTGATGCGCATATGCACTTCCTTGGCTCCGGCATCGCGAATCATCTTCACGATTTTACGGCTCGTGGTGCCCCGCACCAGCGAATCGTCGACCACGACGACTCGTTTCCCCTCCAGCACCTCCGACACGGCATTGAGCTTCACCTTCACGCCGAAGTGGCGGATCGACTGCTCCGGCTCAATGAAGGTGCGGCCGACATAGTGATTTCTGATCAGGCCGAGCTCGAACGGAATCCCCGCTCCCTCTGCATAACCGAGCGCGGCAGGCACTCCGGAATCAGGAACCGGCACGACGATATCCGCTTTGACCAACGATTCTTTCGCCAATTGCCGGCCCAAGGCCTTGCGGGTGGCATAGACCGCATTCGCGCCGAAGATCTTGCTGTCAGGTCGAGCGAAGTACACATATTCAAAGATACACATGGCCGGATTGACCGGCGCGAACGGATGGTAGCTCGTCACACCCTTCTCGTTCAGCACGACCAGCTCGCCCGGCTCGATCTCGCGGACGATTTTGGCACCAAGCAGGTCGAAGGCACAGGTTTCCGAGGCCACGAGGTAGGTATCGCCCATGCGCCCAAGACAGAGGGGCCGGAACCCGTGCGGATCTCGCACCGCGATGATCCCATCGTCCGTCTGCATGACGACCGAAAAGGCCCCACGCACCTGGCTCAAAGCATCGATGATGCGGGCCAACAGGGTGTCGGCGCGCGAATGGGCGATCAAATGGATAATCACTTCGCTGTCCGACGTGGACTGGAAAATTGCGCCGTAGGCTTCGAGCTCGTGACGCAACACTTGCGCATTGATGAGGTTGCCGTTATGGGCAAGCGCCAGATTCCCGAAGGCAAAGTTCACTGAGAGCGGCTGGACGTTACTCAGATCGTTGCCCCCGGCCGTGGAGTAACGATTGTGTCCGATCGCCATCGAACCGGTTAATTGCTGAAGCGATTGGGGATTGTAAATGTCCGCAACCAGCCCCTTCCCCTTATGGACGTAGAAGTGCTCGCCATCGCCAGAAACGATGCCGGAGGCTTCCTGCCCACGATGCTGCAACGCATAGAGCCCCAGATAGGTGAGGTTGGCCGCTTCCTTGTGGCCGTAAATACCGAAAACGGCGCATTCGTCGTGAAACTTATCAGGAGTAATCAAATTGAGGCCTGCGTCATCAGACGAGGACGGTGACACGACGGGAAGTTCTTTTGTGGTTCGCTTATTCATGCCTTCACGTTTCACGCCTGGTTCAGCGTTCGTTCGATTGAAAAAGCCCACTGCTCAAACAGTTGATCGACCGGGAGATCGATGCGGCAGCCCTCGCTCCATTGCCCCTTCTCCACATCGATGACGACACGATCGCCTCCGACCGTCCCGATCTTCATCGCGGGAACATCGGCCTCGCCTGCGCGCTTCAGGACCTGTTCGACCAGCTCAGGCTTCACCGACAGGACGACCCGTGATTGGCTCTCACCAAATAAGAGGGCATCCCGCCGCAAGGTGTCGAGACCCAATCCTACCACAGCCCCTCGCCTGGCGGCAGGACCGGAGATGCAGGACTCGACCAAGGCGACCGCCAACCCGCCATCCGAACAGTCATGGGCTGATTGCACCAGCCCATCACGAATTGCTTTCAAGAGGAAGTCATGGAGCGACTTCTCCGCCTCAAGACTGAGAAGCGGCGGCGATCCCTGCTCCCGGTGATGGAGCACTTTCAGATATTCGCTGCCGCCCAGATCTTCTCTCGTCTTACCCAGAAGGATAATCGCATCCCCATCCTGCTTGAACCACTGGGTCATCGTCTGATCGACCGACTCGATCAGACCCACCATGCCCAACATCGGCGTGGGATAGATCGACAGTCCGTTGGTCTCGTTGTAGAAGCTCACATTCCCGCTGACGATGGGCACCTTGAAATGTTCACAGGCATCCCTCAGTCCTTCAATCGCCAGCACAAACTGCCACATGATCTCAGGCCGCTCCGGGTTCCCGAAGTTCAAACAGTCCGTCAGCCCGATCGGTTCAGCGCCTGAACAGACGAGATTCCTCGCCGCCTCGGCCACGGCAATACGAGCCCCTTCGTAGGGATGCAGCAGACAGTAGCGGCTATTGCAGTCCACCGTCATGGCGAGGGCTTTGTTTGTTCCCTTGATCCGAACCACCGCGGCATCGGAGCCGGGCCGGACCATCGTGTTGGTCCGCACCATATGGTCGTACTGTTCATAGACCCAGCGTTTGCTCGCAATCGTCGGAGACTCCAGCAGCGACAACAGCGCCGCATTGGCATCCTTCACATCGGGCAGCGCGTCGTAGTTCAGGTTGGTCAGCATGTCCTGGTAGCCGGGCGGCGAATAGGGCCGCTCGTAGCGGGGCCCGTCATCGGCCAGCGACTTCGCAGGAATCTCCGCCACCACCTTGCCCTGATCCCTCACACGGAGGATGCCGTCGCCTGTGACCCGTCCCACCACCGCCACATCGAGATCCCACTTCTTGCAGATCCTGATGCATTCCTCTTCTTTGCCGGCCTGCGCCACCATCAACATGCGTTCCTGCGACTCAGACAACATCAGTTCATAAGCCGTCATGCCAGGCTCACGCCGCGGCACATCGGTCAGGTCCAGATCCATCCCGTTGCCGGCGCGCGACGCCATTTCACAGGAGGAGCTGGTCAAGCCGGCCGCTCCCATGTCCTGAATCCCGACCAGCAGATCGCCCGCCATCAATTCGAGACAGGCTTCCAGTAACAGTTTCTCGGTAAAGGGATCGCCCACCTGCACAGTCGGCCGCTTCTGCTCCGACTGATCATCGAAGGAGTCGGAGGCCATCGTGGCCCCGTGAATCCCGTCGCGGCCCGTCTTGGAGCCGAAGTAGATCACCGGATTGCCGATGCCGGCTGCTGTTCCCAGAAAGATCTTGTCCTTATGCGCAATGCCGAGACACAACACGTTCACGAGCGGATTCTGCGAGTAGATATCGTTGAAGACGATTTCTCCTCCGACCGTCGGCACTCCCATGCAGTTGCCATAGCCGGCGATGCCGGCCACGACACCCTTGACCAGATGCCGGTTCTTCGCATTGTCCAGCCCGCCGAACCGCAAAGCATCAAGCAAGGCAATCGGCCGCGCGCCCATCGTAAAAATGTCTCGCAAGATCCCCCCCACCCCCGTCGCGGCCCCCTGATAGGGCTCGATGAACGAAGGATGGTTGTGCGACTCCATCTTAAACACCGCGCAGAGCCCGTCGCCGATATCCACGGCTCCGGCATTTTCCCCCGGCCCCTGCACCACTCGAGGGCCGGTCGTCGGCAACTTCCGCAAATGCACGCGCGAACTCTTATAGGAACAATGTTCCGACCACATCACCGAGAACATACCCAACTCGGTAATATTCGGCTCCCGCCCCAAAATCCCGACGATCTTCTGATACTCGTCGTCCGTCAGATTATGTTGCGCGATGAGTTCCTTGGTCATTGGCTGGCTTACAGGTCCCATAATTTTAGACTTCACGCTCTCATGGTTTCGTGATCACAATCCGAATCGGCCCACATGCGGATCGACAGAGGCTAGGCAGGCGCCATCTGCAAAGGCTTTTTGCCTTGCTTCAGCGACTCCAGCATCGACAGGAAGATCAGCTTCCCGTCGTCATTGCCCAAGACTGTCTCTGCGCAACGTTCCGGATGCGGCATCATGCCCAGCACATTGCCCGCGGCATTGATGATCCCGGCAATGTTGTCCAGCGAACCGTTCGGATTCGCCTCCGGCGTCACCTTGCCCTCCGGCGTGCAATAGCGAAGAACGATCTGCGCATTAGCCTGCATCGCCGCGAGCGTGACCGGATCGGTATAGTAGTTCCCGTCTGCATGGGCGATAGGAATCTTCAAGACCTGACCAGGCTGGCAGGCGCTGGTAAACGACGTGGCCGCATTCTCAACCTTCACAGACAGATCCTTGCAAATGAAATGCAGCGACTTGTTCCGGAGCATGGCCCCAGGCAGCATCCCCGCTTCGAGCAGGATCTGGAACCCGTTGCAGATGCCGAGCACCATTCCTCCGCCCTTCGCGAACTCCTTCACCAACCCCATCACAGGCGAAAACTTCGCGATGGCGCCGGTTCGCAAATAGTCACCGTAAGAAAACCCGCCCGGCAGAACGATCGCATCCAGCCCGGCCAACGAGGTCTCCTTGTGCCAAATCATCTCCACCGACTGGCCCAGCACATCCTTAAAGATATGCTGACAGTCGTGATCGCAATTACTACCAGGAAACACCACCACGCCAATCTTCATACGCTCTTCCTTAGGCTCCTATCTCATCGGGGAAGTGGCCAGGCCGTCGTTCACTGCGCGCATCGAACGAGCACCGTTTCATCGTGCGCGTTCTGCGAGCAAGAAGGATGGCCTGGCCGCTTCCCGATCCATCCTTCTGAGGCCGCGCGTTGCGCGAGCACGAAACCAAGTCCTGCCGTCTCGCCATCTCACTGCAACTCGTACCGATATTCTTCCACAATCGTGTTCGCTAGCAACTTTTCGCACATGGCTTTCACGGCGGCATCGGCTTTCGCCTTATCCGTTTCGTTCACTTCCACCTCCATGTACTTCCCGACTCGCACGTTGCCCGCATTCTTGAACCCCAGCGAACCGAGCGCATGCTCAATCGCCTTCCCCTGCGGGTCCAAAATGCCCTGCTTCAATGTCACATGAATTTTTGCCTTCACTGTCCCCCCCTTACCTCTTCTTACACCTCTCGACGAAGGGCGATATGGATGCTCTCACCTGCGCGCGTCGAACGAGCACATTCTGATCGTGCGCGTTCCGCGAGCATAGAGAGCGTTCATGTCGCCCTTCCCCCCTCACTCCCCTGCTCGGATGCTTCAGTCTGCCTATCCACATACTTCCTGATCCAGAAAATCGCTGCGATCGTCCCGAACCCGACGAACACGAGCACCACAAAGGCCCAACGCCAGGGCGATTCGTTCAGACGATAGGCCATCATCCCCACCACCGACGCCCATACCAGAATGGAGGCCACCAGGCCATAATTCATGAACAGTCGCAGAAACCCCTTCACATAACCTCTTCTCTTTCCCTCTTCAATCAGGGAAGCCTGCTAGAACTCACTGGGAGGATGCGGTGAACGGGCCCGCCGACGCGGCCGTCTCAGGCCACGAGTTGCGCGAGCAAAGAGACCGGCCCCTGCATCCCGCCTCTTCCACCGGCCCCGTCCAAACGGGGTGGGGAACTCCCGGGGGGATGGCGGGGTGAGCCGCAACTGCGCACATCGACCAGGCAGGGCTTCCCCCTGCGCATTCTGCGAACAAAAAAACCAGCCTCTTCGTTCCCTCATCCGCACACCCTTTTCAAAACTTCTTGGTACGCCTCTTCGATCTTCCCCAAATCCTTGCGGAACCGATCCTTATCCATCGACGCCTTCGTCGTCTGGTCCCAAAAGCGGCAGGTGTCCGGCGAAATCTCGTCCGCCAAGATCAGCTGGCCCTTGTGCAGCCCGAACTCCAGTTTGAAATCGACGAGGATCATCTGACGCTCGCGGAAGAACGGCTGCAACACGCCATTCACTTTCAACGCGAGCCGCTTGATCTCCGTCATCTGCTCCGGCGTCGCCAGCTGCATCAATCGAATATGTTCGTCGGCGATAAGTGGATCGCCCAGCGCGTCGTTCTTGTAATACCATTCCACAATGGCCGGCTCAATCGGGTCACCCTCTTTCAACCCCAGCCGCTTGGCCAAACTGCCGGCCACGACATTGCGGACCACCACCTCGACCGGCACGATCGCCACCTTCTTCGTGAGCAGCTCCCGGTCGCTCAGCCGTTCAATGAAATGCGTCGGCACCCCGGCCTGCTCCAGCAGCACAAACAGCCGCTCAGATATCTTGTTATTGATCACGCCCTTTTCGAGGATCGTCCCGCGCTTCTGCGCATTGAACGCCGTCGCATCGTCCTTGAAGTACTGGACGACCTGATCCGGCTTATCCGTGGCGAACACCTTCTTCGCCTTGCCTTCGTAGAGCATGTTGCCGATGGTCATGATCTGCCCCTTCTCCCCGCCATCACGAATACTACTGCGCCAAGACTTCCATGATCTCGGGCAACGACATCGCCGTGCCGATCAACGTCGGATGCCCGAATCGTCTCACGTACTGAAACTCTTTCACCTTCTCCAGCGAAAGAATCAGACTGTGAAAATCTTCCAGCTTGGAGGTTTCAAAGTACGTGATGAAATCCAGGTCATCGAGCCCGGTGGAGTGATAGAGCTTGCGCTTCACTGTCTTCTGATAGGGCAAGGCGGCTTCCGTATGCTCCTTCATCAGCGCCATCCGCTTGTCCTGATCGAGCGCCCACCAGTCCGCGTTCTTCCTGATCGGAATGACGATCGCATAGGGCTTGGGTCCAGGTTCGCTGGCGGTCTTCAGATCGGCCTTCATCTGGTCCGGAAGCCCCGGCACATAGTTCGCCTTCTTGGTCAATCCGTGCATGATGCCGGCCGCCTTGAGATGCCGGCCGAACAGGCTGCTCTGAAGATCGAGCAGAAACTTTTGCGTTTCGCGCAGCTCAACGGCATGCACGCGAAACATGATATCCGCATGGTCCGACAACCCGCGCATCAAATAGAGATCAATCGCCAGTTTCTCGCGGTGCTGCTCGACGACCCCCCGCAAAACCGTCAGATGCGCGATCCGCGTCGCTTGATCCTCTTTGGCCCAATCGTCATCCAGCGTGAATGCCGCAAAGGTGCCGTAGACGCCCGCTTCGCTCAGCAGCTTGTCGCGATCGGCCGCCTCAGCAACCGACAGCAGCCCGACCAACAGCACTACAGCAAAACCCATGAGCCTTGCGATACAGAATCTCATCGTTTCTTCCCCTTCGCCGGTTTACGCGCGCTGGGCCCGAATACCCGCCGGAAGATCTGATCTAAATGGCGCAGATAATACTTCGGATCGAAACAGGATTTGATTTCCTTGGCCGTGAGGTGCTTCGCGATCAAGGGGTCCTTGCCAACCAACTCTTGCAGTCCCCCGGCCCCTCGCCAGGACGCCATAGCATGGCGCTGAACGGCTTCATACGATTCCTTCCGCTGCGCCCCCTTGGAAATGAGCAGCAACAACAGCCGTTGCGAATAGACCAGCCCCCCGGTGAGATCGAGATTGCGCTGCATGTTCTCGGGATAGACCACCAGGTTCTTGATGACGTCAGTGATCCGCCCCAGCATATAGTCGATCAGGATCGTGCTGTCCGGCATGATCACGCGCTCGACGGACGAATGGCTGATGTCCCGTTCATGCCACAGGGCGACGTTCTCCATCGCCGCGAGACTATTGCCCCGCACGACGCGCGCCAAGCCGCAGAGGTTTTCCGAGGCGATCGGGTTCCGCTTATGCGGCATCGCCGAAGAGCCTTTCTGCCCCGCCGAGAAATATTCTTCTGCTTCCAGCACCTCGGTCCGTTGCAGATGGCGAATCTCCGTTGCAAACTTTTCGATGCTGGCGGCCAACAGGGCCAAGGCCGTAGCATAGGCCGCATGGCGATCGCGCTGCACGATTTGATTGGAGACAGGATCCGGCGTGAGCCCCAGCTTGGCGCAGACATACTCTTCCACTTCAGGCCCTTGATGCGCGAAGGTTCCCATCGCGCCGGAGAGTTTACCCACGGCGATTTCCTGCCGCACATGCGTCAACCGCTCCCGATGCCGGCAGGCCTCTTCGTACCAAATGGCCAGCTTGAAGCCGAACGAGATCGGTTCGCCATGGATACCGTGCGAGCGGCCGACCATCACCGTGTCTTTGTACTTCAGCGCCTGTTGCTTCAACACAGCGATCAGTTCGGCAAGGTCGTCGAGGATGAGGTCCAGCGCCTCGGTCATCTGCACCGCCAGGGAGGTGTCCACGATATCCGACGAGGTCAGCCCCATATGGAGGAACCGATGCTCCGGCCCGACCGACTCCACCAACGATTCGAGGAAGGCGATCACATCGTGTTTCGTCACCTTCTCGATCCTGTCGATCCGCTTCACGTCGATCTTGGCCTTCTTCCCGATGCGGGCCGCCGTGCCGCGCGGAACCTGTCCGTCCCGTTCAAAGGCCGCGCAGGCCGCCAGCTCGACTTCGAGCCAGATCTCGTATTTCCGCTTCACGTCCCAGATGGCCTTCATCTTGGGACGGGTATAACGCTCAATCATAGGTTCCTCGTCGCTCGTATCTCGTGAAGCGTCGTTCGCAGAATCCAACGGCGAAAACTTCTTGCGAGATACGCTTCACGCTTCACGCTTCATAGATCCCGCCTCGGCCCGCTTGGCGGACAGCGTCAATTCCTGATTCAAAACCTTGTCCAGCACGCCGTTCACAAACTTCGAGGCTTCGTCGTCGCCGAAGCTTTTCGCCAACTCGACGGCTTCATTCATCGTCACCTTGGCCGGCACATCATCCATCCACAACAGTTCATAGACGCCGGCTCGCAAAATATTGCGGTCGACAATCGGCATGCGGCTGATCTTCCAATTGGTCGCGTATTGAGTAATGAGGGCGTCCAACTCCGGCTTCTGCTCCAACACCCCGGCCACGAGTCGTTCCGCAAAGGCTCTCGCCTCGGCCGAAGCCTCGTTTTCTTTCCAGAACACATCCAGCCAGAGGCCCGGCTTGCCATGAATATCGTACTGAAACAAAATCTGGAGCGCGCGCTCCCTGGCTTGATGACGAGATCCCATAGCTAGGCCCTGCGCTTTCGCGGCGCCCGCTTTGTGGCCGACGTTTCACGTTTCACGCTCACCGGATTCTCCTCACCCGCCCGTAACAAACGCATGACCGTCGCCATTTCGATCGCAGACTTGGCCGCTTCCCCGCCGCGGTTGAACTTGGCCGGATCAGCCCGCTCGATCGCCTGCGCAATCGTATGAGTCGTCAGCACGCCAAAGATGATCGGCACGTCGGCATCCAGCGCCGCCTGCCCGATCCCGCGGCTGGCCTCCGCACTGATGTAGTCGAAATGCGGCGTATCGCCGCGGATAACCGCCCCGAGGCAAATCACCGCATGGAACTGTTGCGTCCGCGCCATCGTCCGCGCGACCAAGGGGAGCTCGAAGGCCCCCGGCACCCGCACCACCTCGATATCGTCGGCATGGACGCCCCGCTCGGTCAACTCCTCGACGCAGGCACTCAACAGCTTGCCCGTGACGAACTTATTGAACTTCGCGACGATAATCCCGAACCGCAACCCCGTCGCATTCTGTGAGCCTTTTCGCAATTTCATAGATATGTCACTCGAGTCGTCAGGTCTGACCGTCTTCAAGTCCAAGCAACGCTTTGCCGCCGGACTTTCGACGTGAAGACCTTTTGACGTTCAGACCTTCTTTAAGATGTGCCCCATTTTATTCTTCTTCGTTCGCAAGTACCGGACATTCGACGCGCCTGGCTGGATCTCGATCGGCACCCGCTCGACTACTTTCAATCCATAGCCTTCGATCCCGACGATCTTGCGCGGATTGTTCGTGATGAGCCGGATCTGATGCAGCCCGAGATTGACGAGGATCTGCGCTCCCACGCCGTAATCGCGCAGGTCTGCCTTGAATCCCAACTGCAAATTCGCCTCGACCGTATCGCAGCCCTGGTCCTGCAACCCATAAGCCCGAATCTTGTTGAGCAGGCCGATGCCGCGCCCTTCCTGATTCAGATAGAGCAGGACCCCGCGCCCTTCCTTCTGAATCATGTCCATCGCCTTATGAAGCTGGTCCCGGCAATCGCAGCGAATGGAGCCCAACACATCGGCCGTCAAGCAACCGGAATGCACGCGAACGAGCGTCCGCTCCCCGCCATCGACTCGCCCCTTCACCAGGGCGATGTGCGTGATACCGTCCACTTCATTTTCGAACGCCACCGCTTCGAAATCGCCGAACGTCGTCGGCAGCCGCGCGCTGGCCATCCGCCGCACGAAGGTCTCGCGCTGCATACGGTATTCAATCAGCGCCTTGATGGTGACCATCTTCAGCTTGTGCACCTTGGCAAACTTCGCCAGTTCCGGCACACGCGCCATGGTGCCGTCCTCGTTCATGATTTCGCAGATCACGCCGGAGGGATTCAATCCGGCCAACCGCGCCAGATCGACCGAACCCTCCGTCTGCCCGGCCCGCCGCAACACACCGCCCTGCTGCGCCTTCAAGGGGAAAATATGACCGGGCTTCGCCAAGTCACCTGGCTTCGACTTCGGATCGATCGCCACATGAATCGTCGTGGCCCGATCCGCGGCAGAAATGCCGGTCGTAATGTCTTTGCGCGCATCGATGGACACGGTGAAAGCCGTGCCGAACGTGGCGGTATTCTCCGCCGCCTGCTGCGGCAGCTGGAGCTCTTCCACCCGCTGAGGGGTCAGGGCGAGACAGATCAATCCACGGGCATGTTTGGCCATGAAATTGATGGCCTGGGGCGTCACATGTTCGGCGGCAATGACAAGATCGCCTTCGTTCTCACGATCTTCATCATCGACGAGGATGATGCATTTCCCCTTTTTGATGTCTTTGATTGCGTCTTCGATACTATGAAAGGGAGAGGCCATGGTTTTAATGTCGGACATAAATGGTTAATGTTCGGTGAACTCTCAATTTATCATTTAGCATTGCACATTTAACATTGTTTTTTTGGGCCCTCACTGTCAACGGGAAAAACTGCCCGGCGCATCCATGGAATTGATGGCCCGGCGTGCCCGCCGTTCAGCCAGCAGCACCGTGCCCCAGGCACAAGCTGCCGCCACAGCAAACAGCCACAAGCCGGTCCGGTAGGAGCCGGTCACCTCTTTCAGCGTCCCCAGCCAGAGAGGCAGGAGAAAGCCTCCTAGCCCGCCTGCTGCCCCCACGACACCGGACGCGAGACCGATCTGTCTGGGGAACCACTCGGAGGCCAATTGGAGAATGACCCCGTTGCCGACCCCCATCGCTCCCACTGCCACGACAATCAACACCACGGCGATACGGACATCGCTCACGTCGCCAAGCACCGCAAGGCCCCCCACCACCAGAGGCAATGACAACAGAAGGGTCCGCAGGCCGCCGATCCGGTCTGCCGCATGACCTCCCAACGGACGAATGAGACTGCCCACCAATCCGCAGAGTGCGGCAATCGAGCCGGCCGCGATCCCATCCACGTGATATTGCTCGTGTGAAAAAAGCGGAAGGATACTGCAAAACCCGACGAACCCGCCGAACGTCACCGCATAGAGACCGCAGAGCCAATAGGCCTTCGGCTGCCGGATCATCGCGGCAACACTATGCCACCAATGGGTATCCCGTTCGGCTCGCCGGCTCTGTCGATCGTCGCGCACAAGAAGGAGAAAGACCGCCAGGGTGAGAACAATCGGCCACACCATCCATCCGAAGACCGCGTGCCATCCGCCTGTGGCCGCTATGCGTGGCGCGCCAAAAAGAATCAGCACCGTGCCGACATTGCCCGATGCAACGAGACCCAAGACCAGCCCTTGATGAGCGGCGGGATAGGTACGGCCTGCCAGGGGCAAGGTCACAGCAAAGCTCGCCCCGCCGATACCGAGCAGGAAGGCCACCAGCAGCAACTCGGCGTAACTCTGGACAGCCAGCCATCCCCAGAGGACAACTGCCAGCTCTGCCACCAGAATCAGCACCCCGGTCGGTTTCGCCCCGTACCAATCGCTGCTCCAGCCGGCAACCACGCGAAACACCGCGCCGCTCAGCAGAGGAAGCGACACCACCAGCGCGATCTCAGCCTGGCTGAGCTGGAGATCCTGCGCGAAGGTCAGGCTCAAGGCCCCCATTAGCAGCCACACCATAAAACTGACTGCAAGGTGCAGCCAGGCCCCGACCACGCTCGGCCAATGGCCACGGGTCAGCGCGAGAAACATCTCTGTCATCACAATAAACGATCTCCCAACCTCAGAGCCGCCCACTATATGAGACCGGCTTTCATCCGCGCAAGGGAACGACAACAGCGGACTTTTTCAGCGCCAGGCCAAAGTCTCTTATGTTATTCTCGCTGGCTATGAGTCCGAGCAAGAAGGATCTCGACGAAGAACCGATCGAACCGGAGGTCCTGGAACCGTCCGAGGATGAGATCGCCGAGATCAATCCACCCCCTGAACAGCCTCACGGCGCAGCGCCGGACGGCCAACTGGCCTCCGATATCACGGCGGTGGCGCCGGTCACGGCACTTCAGCAATATCTGGCGGAAGTCCGCCGCTACCCCTACCTCTCCAAAGAAGAAGAACTCCGCCTGTTCCATGAATATCGCACCAACGGGGACCGCGATGCCGCCGTCAAGCTCATCATGGCCAACCTGCGCGTCTCCCTGGCGATTGCCTCCGAGTACCTCCATACAGGCGCCGACCATATGGACCTCATTCAAGAGGGCAACGTCGGCTTGATGCATGCCATCAAGAAATTCGACCCCTCGAAAAACGTGCGCTTTTACGCCTATGCCGCCTGGTGGTCGCGCGCCTACATCCTGCGCTATCTGCTGAACACCTACCGGCTGGTCAAAATCGGAACGACCCAGGACCAACGGAAGCTGTTCTACAATCTCAAAAAAGAAAAGGCGAAGCTGGAGCGGGAAGGCTTCGCTCCGGATACGAAGCTCCTGGCGGACCGTTTGAATGTGCGGGAGCGGGACGTCATCGAGATGGGGCAGAGGCTGGGCAACTGGGAACTCTCGCTGGACCAACCGCTCGGCGAAGACCAGGAAGGCAGCCTGCTGGATGTGCTGCCCTCGCAACAAGTACCGGCGGACGAACAGCTGGCGCAGACCCAATTACAGGCCCTCTTCCGTTCCAAGCTCGCAGAGTTCGCCAAAACGCTCGACGAGAGGGACGAGGACATTCTGCGAAACCGGATCCTCTCAGAGAGCCCCCTCACCCTGGAGGATCTCGGCGCCAAGTACCACATTACGAAAGAGCGGACCAGGCAGCTGGAGGCCCGCATTATCAAGCGTCTACGCGACTATATTAAGAAAGATATCAAGGACTTCGACCGCTTACGGATCTGACATCGCCTATCCCCACCGAAAGAAGGTCTAGAATATCCAATTCTTAATAGGTTATGCTTCCGCTGTCCCTGTTCTTGAGGGCGCGGAAGAATTTCCTCATGTCTCCCCCTTGACTTGGACGAACCCGAGGCTATCTTTACCCCCGTGCCAGCGGACCAGAGTTTCTGCTCGTTCGGGAGTATGCCGGTTACGCCATCGAGTTCGAGCCTGTTCTATCTCGTTTATTTTCACTGGGTTAACTTTAGGAGGAGGATATCGTTATGAGCACTGCAACCAAAGAGAAGAAGGACTTAACCAAGGGGTTCTCGCCTCTGGGTGACCGGGTATTCGTCACCTACACCGAGGAATTGGACCGCACCTCCGGCGGAATCTACGTGCCGGACAGCGCGAAAGAGAAGCCGCAACGTGGCATCGTCCAGGGCATCGGCAAGAAGGTCGAGAGCGTGAAGGTCGGCGACCAAGTCCTCTTCGACAAGTACTCAGGCAGCAAGCTCCGGATCGAAGACGAGGAATGCTTGATCCTCAAGGAAGAAGACATCCTCGGCGTCTTCAATAGCTAAGCACCACAATTCACGACGACGATACTTTTTAAGGGAGGCATACCATAATGGCAAAGCAACTTATGTACGGTGACGCCGCGCGCGCATCCATCCTCAGAGGGGTGAATCAGCTCGCCGACGCCGTCAAGGCAACACTCGGACCCAAGGGCCGCAACGCGATTCTCGACAAGAAGTTCGGCGCCCCGACGATCACCAAGGACGGCGTGACCGTCGCCAAGGAGATCGAACTCAAGAACCCGTACGAGAACATGGGCGCCCAGCTCGTGCGTGAAGTCGCCAGCAAGACCAGCGACACCGCGGGCGATGGCACCACGACCGCGACCGTGTTGGCCCAGGCGATCTATCGTGAAGGCGTGAAAAACATCACCGCCGGCGCGAACCCGATGGAAATCCAACGCGGGATCAACAAGGCCGTCGAAGTCGTCATCAACGAGCTCAAGAAGCTGAGCAAGCCCTGCCAGAACAAGACCGAGATCTCCCAGGTGGGCACGATTTCGGCCAACAACGACAAGACCATCGGCGACCTCATCGCAGAAGCGATGGAGAAGGTCGGCAAAGACGGCGTGATCACGGTCGAAGAAGCCAAGTCCATGACCACCTCGCTGGACGTGGTCGAAGGCATGCAGTTCGATCGCGGCTACATCTCCCCCTACTTCGTGACCAACGCCGAGCGGATGGAAGCGGTCATGGAAGATCCGTTGATCCTCATCTCCGAGAAGAAGATCAGCAGCATGAAGGACTTGCTCCCGGTTCTCGAGCAGGTTGCCAAGATGGGCAAGCCCCTCGTCATCCTCGCGGAAGACGTGGAAGGCGAAGCCTTGGCCACCCTCGTGGTGAACAAGCTCCGCGGCACGCTCAACGTGACCGCCATCAAGGCCCCTGGCTTCGGCGATCGCCGCAAGGCCATGCTGGAAGATATCTCGATCCTCACCGGCGGCCAGGTGATCTCGGAAGACATCGGCATCAAGCTGGAGAACGTGAAGCTCACGGACCTCGGCCGCGCCAAGCGCGTCACGGTCGATAAGGACAACACCACGATCGTGGAAGGTTTTGGCGATCCGAAGAAGATCGAAGGCCGCGTGAAGCAGATCAAAGCGCAGATCGACGAGACGACCTCGGACTACGACCGTGAGAAGCTCCAAGAGCGCCTCGCGAAGCTCGTGGGCGGTGTGGCCGTCATCAACGTCGGCGCCGCGACCGAGACCGAAATGAAGGAAAAGAAGGCGCGCGTCGAAGACGCCTTGCACGCCACCAAGGCCGCAGTCGAAGAAGGCATCGTCCCGGGCGGCGGAACGGCCTATCTCCGTTGCATCGGTGCCTTGGATGCGCTCAAGTTGAACTCCGAGCAGCAAGTGGGTGTCAACATCATCCGCCGCGCGCTCGAAGAGCCGATCCGTCAGATCGCGGCCAATGCCGGGATGGAAGGATCCGTCATCGTTGAGAAGGTTCGCAACGACAAGAACCTCAGCGTCGGCTACAACGCCGCGACCGAGGAATATGTGGACATGATCAAGGCCGGCATCATCGACCCGACCAAGGTGTCTCGTTGCGCGTTGCAGAACGCCGCGAGCGTCGCGGGCCTGTTGCTCACGTCCGAAGTCATGATCACCGAGTTGCCAGAAGAGAAGAAGGAAGCAGCCGGCGGTGCAGGTGGTCACAACCACGGCATGGAAGGCATGTACTAAAAAGTACAGAGCTGATGGCTGGTAGCTGATAGCTATCGACGTTCAACGAAGGCCCCAGCGGTGATCCCGCTGGGGCCTTCGTGCTTATGGATGACGCCGTGCCACGAGCCCCTCAGCGGCCTTCCCCAAGCAATGACCTAGGACTTTTCCTCTCCAATAGTGGTAGTATTCCGGGGAGTCGCCATGCAGATATCGGCTCCCACACAAGGAGAATGCCCATGAGCACATCCTACTCGTCGGATTCGCCAACCGAGCACAATCAGAATCAGCTCCTCGCCAGCAAGGGACGAGGAGTCGAAGCGGCGCAGCGCATGGCTGAGCTCTTTTCTCAGGAAATGAAACTGCAAGATCTGCTTGAGCAAGCGCTCCACATTGCGCTGGAGGCGGCCGATGCGGAAAATGGATCGATTCTACTCGCCGACCCGGACACCCGCACATTGATCTTCCATCATTCCATCGGCGACAACCCCGCAGCCCCAGGCATCGCCGTTCCCTGGTATGAGAGCATCGCAGGAACGGTCTATACGACCGGCACCCCTGACATCGTGTCCGATGCGCAAGCCGACATGCGCCATTTCAAAAAAATCGACCGGGCGACCGGCTCCATCACGCGCGACATGATTACAGCCCCGCTCAAAGGCTGGGATGGCGCTCCTATCGGCGTGATTCAAGTGATGAATAAACGAGGGAATGCCTGCCTGGATCATGACGATCTCGCGGTCCTCACCGTTATTTCCACGCTCACCGCTGTGGCCCTTGAACATATGAGCTTGAACTAGACTGCCAAGTCTGCGAACGTGGGCCTAGCCAGCAACCCCCCTCGCCCCCTGCATACCTGCACCAACGAACACCGAACCGGAGCATCCCCAAGAATGGCCCACAGACAAAAGGGCGTGAGGAAAGCAGTTGCCATACTCTTCTTCCTTACTGGAATCAGTTTGCTGCAGGCGATTCCCTCAGCCTTCGCGCAAAGCTCGGAAGCGGACGTCTACGTGGCCCAAGCCATCCTCGACTATGAAGACAAAAAGTACGATGCCGCGCTGGCCATGCTCCGTGAAGCATTGGCCATCAATCCGGATCACATCGAAGCGCTCTACCAGATGGGCATCGTCCTCACCAGCCAGGAGCAATATGCCCAGGCCATTACAGCCTTGGACCGCGCCAGACAGCTGGCCCCGAATGATGCGGCCATCGCCTACCAGCTTGGGCTGGCACATTTCCGGCTCGAACAATACGACCAGGCCAAACCGCTTTTCGAAAAAGTCTTCGCCGCGCAGCCTCAGACGGAGAACCTCGCCTACTACCTCGGCTTTCTCCGCTACCGGCAGAAGGAATATGCCGGCGCCGTCACGGCCTTTCGGTCAGGCAGGATCACCGATCCGGAGCTCCAGCAACTCGCGAAGTTTTATTCAGGGCTGGCGTTGGCGATCACCGGTCTCCCGGAACAAGCCATCAGTTCATTGGAGGAGGCCAGCCGCATACGCACCGTCTCCCCTCTGACCGGCACAGCCGACCGGTTACGCGATACCATCGTCACCGCACAGGCCCGGGACCGGCGGCTCCACGGCGAACTGCGCATGGGGGCCTACTACGACACCAATGTCTCGATCAATCCGCTGGGAGGCCAGGCCATCGACCCCAACTCTCTCAACGATGCCCTGCTCGCCGATCTGCGAAACAGAAAAAGCCATTCACCCGGCGAACTGCTGTCGGCTCGCGGCGACTATGCCTGGTTCCGGGCTCCCGGCTGGGAATCGACGGTCACCGCGTCCTATTTTAAGACCTTCAACAACGACCTGCCGTTCTTCAACATCGAGAATCTGTTAGGCGGAGCAGGCCTGACGAAGTCCGGCACCGTAGGCTCGATGCCGTTTCACCTGGCAGGACAATACACCTACGATTATACAACCTTGAGCGGGAGCCGCTTCATGAACCGGCATTCCGGCAGCCTCGTCGCCACGCTGATCGAGAACGACCGCCATCTCACCAGCCTGCTGGGCCGGCTGCAAGTCAAAGACTTTTCCGATCTGTTCCTCATCGGAGGCGGCACGAATCCGGCGGAGAACCGCGACGCCAAGAACTGGATGGTCGGCGTCACCCATGCCTTCCGATTCAACAACGACCGGCACATCATCCGTCTCGGCTATCAGCACGACATGGATGACGCCAAGGGCCTCCACTGGTCCTATCACGGACACCGGCTGCTTCTCGGGGGGCAATACACGTTGCCCTGGTGGGAGATGAGGCTGAAGTACGATTTCGACTTCCACTACCGAAAATACCGGAATACCAACTCCATCTTCCCTCCAGACGACCCAGGCACGGTCAGGCAAGAGGTCTACGAACAGAACCATGTCTTCCGCATCGAACAACCCCTCCCGCGCAACTTCGTCCTCGCCTATGACGTCCAAGCCACCTTCAGCCGCGCCAACCTCCCCTTCATGTTCAACTACAACCGCCTCGTCAATACCCTCAGCCTGGCCTGGGGATTCTAGCCGGACGAAGAGATGAGGCGCTCATTACCGTAGATCAGGATAGAGGGCATTAACCCGACAGGACGGATGGGCTGAACGTGATAACTTACTGACGGGATTGTTGATCGGCGAGAATCTGCTTCCGGCTATGAAAATGATGGGCGCCAACCGGCGTCAGCGACGGGAGTGCCTTCTGTCCTGAGCGCGCTGAGCGAAGCTGGAGCTTCCATGACTGCTGCCCCCTTCTGTGGCGGCCTCCGTGAGCAACGGAGCCGGCCCTGCTCCAGACCCTGGCAGCAGGGCTTGCGACTGACTTTGCTGCCGGACAGAAGCAGGAACGAGGGCTACGGCACTTGCGGCGATCGTGCTACCGGGAGAACTCACGAGCGGCAAAGATGCGCTCACAAGAGCGGCATCGCCATGCGACACGGCCTGGCCTGGCGCAGCCACCGCATTCCCGCCAGCCGCCGTAGATGGATGCTTTCCCTCACTCTCAGCCGCCTGCTCGCTCACGCGAGAGGACGCGCTCGCGAGTCCTGCATCGCCAGACGAAACCGCTTGGCCTGGCGCAGCAGCCGCGTTCCCGTCGGCCTTCGCCGCGGATGATGGCTTGGCCTCTCCCCCGGTCGCCTGTTCGCTCACGCTGTTGGGCGCAAGTACCTTCGCCAGCGCCATCGCCTTCGACATCTCTCGTTTCGCCGTTTTCTGCCTATTGCTGTCATCCGACGAATCCATCGGTTGCAGGGGCACATGGAATCTGCCGGCGAGGCTGGCTGCCCTTGCCGGTGGAATCGGTTCCACCGCCCCCATCTGCAGCCCGGAGACCCGCACCGCCTCGAAGGCATGAACAGTTTTATTTCCCGAGCAACCAGCGGCGGCGCAGGACACTTCGACCGATCCTTTCAGCACTGAGAACGTGCTGACCGACTGCTCACCGCCGGACCCGCCAGCAGCAGGAGGCTCCACCTCCACCAGCAGCACCGTGCCTCGAACGGCGGCGATCGCGTTCGGCGTCCGCACATCCACCTGCTCGCCCGGCTTCATGCGCTGACGCGCCACGGCCAGCGTCACACTGCCACTCGCAAGATTCACAGTGGATCGATTCGGCTCTTCGGTGATAGTGAAGTTCGAGAACTCGCGAATCGTAATCAGCGCCTTGCCGCCCAATAACACCCGAACGGTCGAGTCCGCAGCGGTGCTGATCCTATCCCCGGCATAGACCGGGTCCTTAAACTGCAGGCGGGACGATTCGGCAGCCGCCAGCCGAACCACGGACGCGACACCGGCCAGGTTCGTCACGACTCCAGCCGGCTGCGGACCAGACGGGACCTGAGCAAAAATCAGCGCCGGACAAAAAATCCCCAATACGAACAATGCGGCGATAATCCTCATAGGTCCTCCCTGCGTCACTTGCTTGCCCCAAACGTGCCAGCGGCGATGTGCCGCGAATCTTCTACGATCGTGCATGAACAACCTCACTCAGCCCCGACTGATTCGAGTTTCCCCCTCTGCCCATCGAGGAAATTCTGCAACACGATACGATCGGACTCGCTCATCTCCTGAAAGGCGAATCCCGCTCGGTCGGACGTGGCCCAGACGACGGTCCCACGCGCGCAAACCGGCGAGGCCTCACCGGGGAGCCCCAGCCTGAGCTGCGCCGACTTTCCAACGGCAAGCGATTGCGCCAGCTGCGACATGGCCAACCCTCCGATACTGAGATCTCGCATCGTCCCATTGGCCTGAAACCCGTTCGACACAAAAGCCTCGCCATTGAGCGGCACGCGCAGAAACTTGCGTTGATTGGGCGCCGGCACCGCCGAAGGCCGCTCCCCGATGGCGCCGAACACACGATACACCATCACGCTGCTCGATTTCCCTTTCAAACTCAGCGCCCCGACCCGGTCCATCCAAAACTTCCCGCCGAGCAACCCGGCCGTGGATTCACCGATCAGAATGCGGCAGGGATTGTGCGTCAGATCATCCTGGCCCAATTCCTTCTCGAAGCTCTCCAGGTGAGACGCCGTATTGACGGTATGGCCGACCGTCGTAAATTTCATTCGCTGGGCGCTCCCCACACAGCCTGCCACAAGGTCGCCGGTGCAAATACCGATGCGCATCCCGACCGACGGGAGGCCTCGCGAGGCCCAGACCCCGTTCAATCGCCGCAGCTCCTCCCCCATGGCCAAGGCGCACTCGACCGCTCTCGTCGCATCTCGCGCGATCCCTTCGGCAGAGGCCTGCGCAAAGGGCACACCGAAATTCGCCTTGATCGCATCCCCGTAATAGTCATCCACCACGCCGCCATGCTTCATGACCACTTGCGCCATACGGTCCGTATAGTCGTTGAGCCAGCCCATCAACGCTTGCGCATCCAATTGCTCAGCGACCGGCGTAAAATCTTTCAGGTCGGAAAACAGAACCGTGGCGGTCGCCTTCTGCGAGCGCAAACGCCCCCCCTCCAGAAAGTCTGCGCGCTGCCGCCAAATGGTCTCCGCGATTTCCGGAGACACATGTTTCGAGAACAACTGCATCAGCAGAGCTCGCTGCTGCTGTTCCTTCACGAAATTTTCAATCACCGTAGCCCCGTACCCGACGAGGAGCGCCAAGGGCACAGGCAGCAGCTCCATCACACGGCGGTCCCACAGGAACAGGGCCGCCACCACGCCGCCATAGGCCAATCCGATTCCAATAGCCGCGCCCAGCCCAGCCAGAGGCCGCAGCCGGTTCGTCAGCCAGACCGACATCACACCGACAAACAGCGCGCAGAGCACGGCAAGCGCGCGCGGAGTCCGTCTCAGCGGATCGCCCGCCAAGAGGTTGTCCAACACATTGGCTTGAATCTCCACTCCTGCCATCTCGCCACGGGGAGAAACAGGAGTCGGATAGACATCGTGCAGGATAGGACTGGTCGCGCCGACCAACACGATCTTCCCCGTAAAGACTTCCGGTGAAACCTCACCGGTGAGCACCTGATAATAGGGAATGGTCCGAAAGGTCTTCGGGCCGCCGCGATAGTTGATCAAGAAGGGAACCGCTGCAGAGGGCATGCTCGCGATTCCCCGTGAGAAGGCGGCCCGGGCCACAGCCGAGGCGAAACCGGGAATCTCCTGCCCCTGAAACTTTCGTCCTGCCTCAGCCGAACGGACGACCGCGTCGCTATCGAGGACAAGGTTGACGAAGCCGAACCCTGCAGCCCGCTGCCGGATCGTGGCGATCGGCGCATTCAAATCTTCTTTAAGGTACCGGTCATCCTGAACGGTGGTCAACGCAGCAGCCAGAACCACCGGTCCGGCTCGCTCCACTGCTTCGGCCAGGGCCCTATCGTCTTCCGGTCCTCTGGCAGAGGGCTCAGGGAACAGGATGTCGAATCCCACAACAGCGGGATGACCTTGGCTGATTCGATCGAGCAATTCCCCATGCAGCGCGCGAGGCCAGGGCCAGGCAAGGTTCAGTTCGTCGAACGAATCCTCCGCGATGGACACGATCACGACCGGTGTATGGGGAAGGCTTGCGCCTCGCAGGGCAAATAGCTGGTTCAGCCCCCACCGTTCACCGGGTTCGAGCAGGCCTAGAAACGCACAGAGGAGGACGACACAACCGACCAGCAGGCCTCGCAGGGCCTGTCCGGCGAGAGGAGGAAATTGCTTGAATAACGCCATGATGCCCATGCGCCGAATGGCCGAACGAATGAAATTACTCTCAGTGGCGCTGAGTCTACACGCTCCGATCACGCCTGGCCAGCACCTCGTTCAGGTTACTCAGTACTACGTATACGGCCCTGGCTGATACCAGTACAGACTCGCTAGCCCGTCGCCTTCATAGCGCGCAGAGTGGCCTTGAAGTGAGGCGAGGTCTTGGGACTGTCGAAAAAGGAGCGGAAGAGGTCATGCACGAGGGCCCGATGGGCCGCATGGTCGGCTTGAAACTGTTTCAGCGCCGCCGGCCGATCGGCCCCGTCATAGCCCATGCGGATCGCGCAACGTTCGAGCTCCTCCTCCTCATCCGGCAAGGCATGGGTCTGTAAGTCGTGCACCATCTGCAGCTTATGCTCCAAGTCGCGCAGAAACACATAGGCCGCCGCCAGCGCATCCCGCTCCTTACCGGAAATCAGCTTGAGCGGAACGAATCGCGTGAGCGCGCCCAGCGTGCTGCGGTCGAGAAGCGAAGGAAGGCGCTGGCCTCCCAGCACTTGAATCGTCTGGACGAAAAACTCGATCTCCCTGATCCCCCCGACCCCCAGCTTCACATTGCGCCGCTCCTGCCCCCGCTCCGCCATCTTCGCATCGATCTGTTCCTTGACCGACCGGACCTCCGCCACGATCGCAAGCCCCGCTTCGAGATCAGACCCTTTCGTCGAGGGAGCCAGCACAAAGGGCTGCACCATTTTGATGAAGGCCTTCCCGACCTTCATGGAGCCGGCCACGGGCCAAGCCTTCAAAAGGGCCAACCGTTCCCACGCCTGCCCTCTGGTCCGATAGTACTTGGCATAGGCCTCGAGCGTGCGAGTCAGCTGCCCCACAGAACCTTCCGCCCGCAAACGGAGGTCCACCCGATAGACATACCCTTCATGGGTCTGCTCGGTCAGCACCTTCGTCAGTTCCCGCGCGAGCCGTTCGAAATACTCTTCATTGGAGATCCCGCTCGGCGCAGGTCCCTTCGCCTTCGCCCGTCCGGACTTCACCGGCTTGGTCTCCCCCTCATGGGATTCGCAGACATAGAGCAGGTCCACATCGGAACTATAATTCAGCTCATGCCCCCCCAACTTCCCCATCCCGATGACGGTAAAGCCAGTCTCCACCCACCGCCCCTGCCGGTCCTTGTGCATCGGGATGCCGTACTGAGCCCGTAAGTCTGCATCGACGATGCCATAGGCTTCGTCGATCAAGATCGATGCCAGGTCCGAGAGGGAGGCGGTCGTTTCCACCACATCCGCCAGACGAAGTAGATCCCGCACCCCGATACGCAACATCTCGCGACGGCGGAACCGTCTGAGCGCGTCCAGCTTGAGTTCCGTGGCGGTCACCAGCCCGACCTGTTGCCGGACCGCCCACTCCATTCCCACCCTGGTCGGCGCGCTGGACAGGACATGTTGCTCGGCCAGCCAATAGATCAGCAGAGGATCGCGGACGAGGGTAAAGGCGAGCGAGTCGCTGTTTCCGAAAATCGAACAGACCAGATCCAACATGCGGGGAGAACTGCGCAGATATTCCAGGATGGCCGACCGGCTGACTCCGCTGGCAAGCCACCCTTCCCAATGGTTCAAGGCCTGATCGGGATCGGCGGTCTTCCCGACTGCCTCAAGCAACAGAGGCAGGATCTCTGCCAACTGACGCCGCTGGTGCGGATCGCCGGCCATCGACTGCAGATTCGCATCGGCATCCTGAACGCGGCTGAGCCCGTAGGATCGCAGGATCGACTCCACCTGGCCTGGCTCCAGCCCGGAAGCCAAAATAACAGGAGTAGGATCAGGCAGAGCCGCCGATCCGTTTTTCTTTACGGGCCGCGCCGCGCGTGCCACCAGCTTGTGGAGACGATCTGCCATAGGCGGGCATTATAGCGGCACCCCCGCACTCACACAATGAAGCCCGCTTCGGCTATACTCGTGGCCATGGTAGATGAACCGGGAACCAGCGAGTCCCTGCTCAAGACATTGGCCCCCCTCTGTTCTGAGGTTGAAGACGAGGTGCTCCGGGACTTCGTGTCACGGATGGACGCCGAATACTTCGAACGGTTCCCTCCTGAGACCATCGCGCATCACATCCAGCTGACCAGCCGACTGACGCAAGACCATCCCTGCGAACTGTCGGTGCGGCCGGGGCGGGATCAGCATCTCGAGTTGAGCATCGTCGCCTACGACTATTTCTCCGAGTTCGCCACGATCTGCGGCCTGCTCTCTGCCTTCGGCCTCAATATCGAAGAGGGACGCATCTATACCTTTGCCGACGTGGCGGCCCAACCGGCCAGGCCTGCCACAGCCGGACCGGCGAAACGGCCCAAGAGCCGCCCCAGCCTGAGCCGCAAGAAAATCGTGGATGTCTTCCTCGTCCATCCGGTCGCTGGCGAGCGATTCGCTGCGACGGAACAACAAGCCCTCACAGAGGCCCTGACCCACATGATGCAGCTGCTGGAGGCGAGGCAGTTCGACGAGGCCCGCCAATATGTCAATCGCCGGCTCGTCGAACGGTTAGGCAAACAGCGCAATGCCTTCACCGGCCTGCTCCATACAGTCCAGATCACCTTCGACAACAGCCAATCGCCGACCGATACGGTCATGGACATCCGGTCGGACGATACCCCGGCCTTCCTCTATGCCTTCGCCAATGCCCTGGCCATGAGAAACATTTACATCGCCAAGGCCCAGTTCGACAGCGACGGGACCAAGCTCCATGATCGCTTCCATGTCAGAAACCGGTACGGGCAGAAGCTCCTCGACCCAGCCGATCAACAGCAACTGCGATTGACCGCCGTCCTCATTAAACAGTTCACCCATGCCCTCACCTGGGCTCCCGACCCGGGCAAGGCCCTCGAGTCCTTCGACCAGTTTCTGGACCTCATCGTCGCCGACAAGGGCAAGAAGGGCAAGCAGGAGGCGCTCGACTTCATCAGCGACAAAAAAACCTTCCCCCTGCTGGCGCGCCTGCTCGGCGCCAGCGACTATTTATGGGAAGACTTCCTGCGCCGCCAACATGGCAACCTGCTCCCCCTCCTCACGGAATACCGGGATGCGCCCCTCATCAAGCCTCAGGCAACCCTCCGAAAAGAGCTCACCAGTTTGGTCACTCGCGCCAAAACAGACGAGGCCCGCAAGGAGGCCCTGAACCGGTTCAAGGACCGGGAGCTCTTCCGGATCGACATGAAACATATCGTCGAACCCTCCAGCAATCTTCCCGACTTTTCGCTCGCCCTCACGGAGCTGGCGGAGGTCATCATGGAACGGAGCGTCGCAGACTGCCACGCCAAGCTGGAGAAGACCTATGGAAGCCCCCGGCTGGCCAACAAGAAACCCTGCCCCTTTGCCGTCCTGGGCCTAGGTAAACTCGGAGGACGCGAGCTCGGCTATGCCTCGGACATCGAGGTGCTCTTCATCTACGAGGGGTCTGGCAAGACCAGCGGAAAGAAAGGCATCGAAAATAGCGAATTCTTCGAACGGCTGGCGCAGGAACTCCTGGGCTGGATCGAAACCAAGCAGGAAGGGATCTTCCACCTCGACGTGCGCCTCCGCCCTCATGGAGGCAAGGGCTCATTGGCCAACGCCTTCGAGGAGGTCTGCCGCTACTACAGTCCAACCGGGCTTGCCGCCCCCTACGAGCGGCAAGCCCTCATCAAGCTGCGCCATATCGCCGGCGATGCGTCATTGGGTCATAAGCTGGAAGCACATAGGGATGCCTTCGTCTATGGAGGAGAGCCCTGGGACATCCCCACAGCATTGGATCTCCGAAAGCAGCAGCTCAACCAACTGGTCGAGCCGGGCCAGATCAACGTGAAGTACAGCCAAGGCGGAGTCATCGACATCGAATATGCGGTGCAGTATCTCCAAGTGATGCATGGCCACAAACGCCCGAGCCTCCGCACCCCGAATACCCTACAGGCCCTCGCAGCCCTGGTGGAAGCAGGATTGGTCAATCGCGCCGATGGAGAAAATCTTCGGAAAGCCTATCTCTTCACGAGAACCTTGATCGACGGATTGCGTATGGTACGGGGCAACGCCAAGGATCTCGTGCTCCCTCCGCCTGACTCAGAGGAGTTCATCTTCCTCGCCCGCCGCGTCGGCTATGCGACGGATGATTGGCAGGCAGGAGCGAGGCATTTGCAGACGGATATTGAGGAACACATGGGAAAGACAAGAGAGTTTTTTGAGAGGACATTTGGGGCGGTGGCCTGACACCCGTGCTGGCTCCTTGCTCCCGGAACGCGCGCCCTAAGAAGGGCCTCGTTCGACGGCCGCAGTAGAACCAGCACGGGTGCCAGGCCTGGGAGAGTGGAAGAATCGCACACGAAGGAAAGGGCAGGCTAGATGGTCTCCTGAGCTCGCGCAACGCGCGGCCTCAGAAGGATGAGAAGGGAGCGGCCAGGTGCCTTCCTTGCTCGCGGAACGCGCACGATGAGAATGTGCTCGTTCGACGCGCGCAGTCGAAGGCAACCTTGGCCACTCCCCGAAAGAAAGGTAGGAAAAGAAACCTCCTCGTTGGACACGCGCAGTGGGAGACCATCTAGCCCGCCCTCAAGAAAGAGAATAGAGTCCCGCAATACACTGGAGAAAAAATCTCAAGACAATGTCATCTCGGCTTGGGTCATTCTTTCTTAGATTTATTAGCCTGGGATTTTCTATCGCGGTGACGACGGAACCATGACTGTTTGTAAATGGGGACGCCATACAGCGCCTCTTCAAGCTTCTGGAACTGCTCCTGCCGGAATTGCCCCGAAAGGCAAAACCCAAGCCGCTCAAAGCGCTTTACTATAAATTTATAACTGACTATGGCTGGACAGGCTCGTTTAAATTCAACTACCCGTTCTGCAGAGCAAGTTGAAATTGTTATCCCGAGTTTAGCCGCAAGGCTTCGCGTCTCAGATTCTGGATATATAAACTCTGCCGCAAAAACTTCAGCGCCAATCTCAATAACTTCATTGCTATTGTAATCACCACATTGAATCTGACCATTCTGAATACTCTTTCGATCCTCGAAGTGGTGCTTCAGCTCATGAACAAGCGAGAATAATTTCGGCTCTCGCGGGAGCTTCTTGTTAAGAAGCACGGAATAATCATCACCGTCACAGAAGTATGCCGCTCGAATCTTTGAGCCTCTCGTATCCCACAAATCGATCTTAATCCCCTCTTGCTTGTAGATTTTCGAAATACTACGGAGATTGAGGGAAGCCGTTTCGATAGCGTATTCAAGGCGCTTCTCTTGAGCCAAAACCTGCATTCTCTGGTAATAGTCGTGCCGGGAAATCATTCCTTACGTTTCTTCCCCGTCTTAGCCTGCGCAAGCTTTCTTCGAGCTACTCGATACTGGGCATAACCGATTAGATCCTGAAGCGCTGCCTCATCCAAATCTCCAGTTGCACTCATCAACGCTTGTATCAAGGGATTCTCAGACTCTGGACGCTCAGACTCTGGGAAAAAACTGGAAATGCTGACTCCGAAAAACTGAGCTAACCGATGAAGCTCCTTCGCCGAAGGTTTGTATGTGGCTGTTTCCCACCGCGAGATAGTATTCGGAGTGGTTTCCATAATCTTCCCGAGATCCTCCTGACTTATGCCCTTCCCCCCGTAATTTTGTCGGAGTTCCCGAATTTTCTCTCCAATGAACCCATAAATGTTGCCCATGGCAATAATCCTCCTTCAGGATAAAAGCATACTAATAATGTTGACACCTCATCCAGCCTTGAAGTAGGATTAATTTATCCTTTTTAAGGATACCTATTTCAGCTAATGCCGTCAATGGGTCGTCAAAAATGAAAAGGAGGAAAAGGACATTATGGAATAAAAATTCGTTCGAATCAGTCAGGGTGTTTGTCCAAGGCAAGTCGATCAACCAAAACCTCAACTAACGGAGAGTGCATGGGTAAGAATATCCACATTACGCGAAGAGTAGACGAACGCAAGTGGGCCGTGATTGGCGAAGGTGATGGCCGTGCATCGAGTCTTCACGGCACACAAGGAGAGGCCATTGAGGCAGGCCGGGAAATTGCGCGCAACAACAAGTCTGAACTGGTAATTCACGGTCGAGACAATCTAATTCGCGACAAGGACAGCTTCGGAAACGACTCTTATCCTCCCAAGGATACAAAACACTGAGGAGCTATTATGAATGCCAAAAAACTGAAAATTCAATGGAAGCAAAATATTCGCAAAGTCCCTGACAGAGTCCTTGGAAAGCTGAAAACCCTTGGTGGCGCTGACCTTGTGGTTGCGTGTGCGAAAAAAATCAAAGCCGCGGATATTCTTGCCGGGGCTTACACCCATGTTGGCTTGAGCATAGAAGGCAATAAGCTAATATTCCCGACAAGAGTCATGCCTGACCCTCGAGTTGGAAAATTTTCAAGGGTCAATGTCCATGGCAAGGAAATTATCCGAAAAGATCTTCCCATGCTGAAGAAGACTCGGTCATTTGACTCCCCTAATTTTGGTGATTGGTCCAAAGGATCTCACGAGGTCTCCTGGACACAGGATGTATATAGGCGCGATTTCATCTCACCCAAGGAGCTTGAAATTCAAATCGAACTCATTGGGAAAGAGGTTAGCAGTGAAGATGAAATCTATGTTGTCCGTTTCTGTGTCAATGAAGTATTAAAAAGAGGTTCCACG
Organism: Nitrospira lenta; assembly: GCA_945905765.1. GTDB lineage: Bacteria > Nitrospirota > Nitrospiria > Nitrospirales > Nitrospiraceae > Palsa-1315. The sequence continues at coordinate 4,183 of CAMDPZ010000025.1, read as the reverse complement.
GGATTTGATGAAGAGCTTCTTTTCAATCTTAACGTGCTGCAAGAAAATGTTGGGGCTGCAGATATCTATCCCAGCAAAGCTACCCAGGATGACTACTTGAAGACTGTTTACGTGAATTGGGAGATTTTGCCTCCAGGGGAACGCGACGCAACCATCGCAAAAATTCTTTCTGGCATCAAGGCTCCTACCGATGAGCTTAAAAAGAAGTTAGCTGAAAGATATGATCTTTTGGCCAAACTAAAGCCCGCTTCGTTCATCAGGGGGACAAGCGGATTCAATCGGTATTTCGGAGCTAAATTCAAAGATAACCTGGTGGCATTCGAGAATCTTGAATATGGGAATGCAATCTACGTTATGTTTAATGAATGGGAAAATCTTAGCAAACTAAGCCGCGCTGACCTTCTAAGAGGGGAGCGTAGCGGATTTACCAGAATCCCTCATGTGACAGGATGGGCAAAAGCTCTACAGCAAGAAATTGCAGAAAGAAATAAGTAACCGCAAAGGAACGAAACAACTGTACAGGGAATCTGTTTTAAGGGTAAACAAAGGGGGCGGGAGTCTTTTCTGACTCGACTCCGTTTCGCGTCGCGCGACGCGCAGCCTCCTCCAATTGACACCCTTCCATGCACGCTCCCAGACGATTGGTTTGCAAAAGTTAACCATATCCCGTAAGCGTTAGGGAAACAGTATGATCTCCGAAAAAGACTTGCTCGCGTCCGACATACACTTTGATCCTCCCCTCTACACCAAGCGAGTAACAAAACATCGGGCATATCTCATTCCACCGACAGGATGTATCCTGAAGGGGCGCTTCAAAGGGATTACATTGCATAGAAAGATGGACAAAGGATTGGGGCTGAGAACCCTGGCAATCGACGTACCGTCGATCCTACTTTATGACAATCGACCAGAGTACGAGATCAAGGAGTTTCCCATCAAGGATTTGACGAAAGACACTCTGAGAGAACGAATTCGTGCCGCATATGACGACGAGTTGCGACGCATCAGGGAAACATCGGGTGGGCGGTATTAACAGATCAGACCTGCGGGTTCAGTTCTTGACTTCGCACCTTGGCGCGGGGCCGTGGCTCAGAGCGGACGTCGCCGGAGGAGCGGGGCCCCGTCGAGGCTCCGCCGAGAAGGAAAGCGGAAACTAACCGAGTCCGCGAGGGAATTTCCGAAGGCTGCCACACAGCGGAGCCCGACGGGTCGCTCTGGGAGGCGCGGAAGCGGTTGAGTCACAGCCCCGCGCAGACGAGTCGACGTTAAAAGCACAACAACTGTACCGTACTTTTAAGGGTGACAGGCCCTTCGTGGGCGGCGTATATGTGGTGCTCGGAGTCGAACATCGACAGACCCTGAAAAATCGACGGAGACAGTGGACTCATGATTGAAATCTATACGGATGGCGCCTGTAGCGGCAATCCTGGGCCTGGAGGATGGGGCGCGTTGCTGCGCATTAGCCAAATCGAAACGGAGCTGTGCGGAGGGGAACCTGCGACCACGAACAATCGCATGGAACTGCTCGCCGTGATTGAGGCCCTGCAGTCGCTCACGGAGCCGGTGGAAGCGCAGGTCTACACCGATTCGCAGTATGTGCAAAAGGGCATCAGCGAATGGATCCACAGCTGGAAGCTGCGAGGCTGGAAAACGGCCGCCAAGGAGCCAGTCAAGAATGCAGACTTGTGGCGTCGCCTGGATGCCCTGGCTTCCGGCCATACCATCGAATGGCGCTGGGTCAAGGGCCATGCCGGCCACCCGGACAACGAACGGGCAGATGCATTGGCCCGCGCCGGCTTGGAACAGGCGCGCCAATCAGGCAAGGCCATCGGCGGCACCGTCAAAGAAGACAACAACTGGACCGGCAGTCTTTTCTGATCGCTCAGCGTGATAAAAGCCTGACCAGCCTCCCTTCCGCGATGCGTAGTGATTCTTGTGGCTGCTTGATTTTTCGCCTTTCTGGGCTTAGCCTAACCTCAAGTTAACTATTCCAAAGGATGCCCATGGCAAAGGTCACTCAACTCAAGATCGAGTTGGAGCAGGAAGAAGATGGCCGCTGGATCGGCGAGGTGCCGATGCTGCCTGGCGTGATGGCTTATGGGCAAACGAAGGCTGCCGCGATTGCAGCCGTCCAAGTCCTGGCCCTTCGGGCAATGGCCGATCGCCTCGAGCATGACGAGGCAATGCCTGAGGAGTTACTGAACGTTTCGTTCATTGCCGCATGAGTCGTTGGCCCTCAACGCAAGCTTCCCGCGTTCTCTCCGCGCTTCTCCGCCTCGGATGGCAGATCAAACGCACCACTGGCTCCCATAAAATGCTGCACCGGCCTGATTGGCCTGACATCGTCTTCGCGTTTCACGACCGCGACGAAATCGGCCCGCGCATGCTGGCCCGTCTATCCAAGGTAACAGGGCTCAAACCCGAAGATCTCTGAACGAGAGAAACACCCGCCCCCGGCTACGCAGCCGTTGCGTTCGGCAGCTGATTGCTAGGCGCAGACTTCTTAGCCCCTCCCCTCACCCGATGCATCTTCTCTCGCGCGTGATAGGGCACCAGCCCTTCCAGCACCATCGGCAGCTTGTCGCAGGACACATCCTCCATGATCTTAACCGCCAGCTTCGGATCTGGCCCTGAGCGCCCCCCCACATAGATATCGACCGCATCGACCACCTTCCCATCGACCTTAGCCTTCTTGCCCAAGAGCCCGATATCCGCCACGAGATGATTCCCACAGGCAGCGGGGCAACCGGACCAATGCATGGTGATCGGCTTGAGCGTGCTCCCCAGGCGAGCCTCCAGCGCCTTCGCCGTTTCCACTGCCCGGCCCTTCGTTTCAATCACCGCCAGGTTGCAGTAATCGTTGCCGACGCAACTCACCAGCCCCTTGTAAACCGGCGAGGGGTTATAGGCGAATTGCTTCACCAGCGGCTCCCGGTCCAGGTCACCGATCTTCCGATCGGACACGTTCGTGATGATCAGGGCTTGCGCCGGGGAAATCCTGATCTCCCCTGTTCCATACTTCTCCGCGAAGGCGGCAATCTTGGCCAGGTCGTCGTGCGTGATCCGGCCCACCAAAACTTTGAGCCCTACATAGTTCATACCCGGTTGTCTTTGCCGATAGATGCCGATGTGGCTCTTCTCAACGGCTTTTCGCGCATCGACGCCAGCCGGCAACAGAGTCCTACCCACCCACGCTTCCACTTCTTTCCGGAACCGGCTTTCCCCCCATTCCTCCAGCAGGAAGGCCAGCCTTGATTGAGTGCGATTCTCCCTTGATCCATGCTCACGAAAAATTTCGATGATCGCGCGACTCACGGCCAAAGCGTCGCCCTCGGCCACAAAGATATCCAGAGGCGTGGCAATCCGATAGCCGCCGGAACCGAGCTTGCCACCGGCCAGCAGGTTGTACCCTGGACTCCTCCCATGGCCATCGTCGTACGTGGCAGGCACAAGAGCCAGGTCTTGGGTTTCCATGTGGATACAGTTGTCCGGACAACCGGTCACCGCCACGTTGAACTTCCGCGGCAAGTTCGAATAGGCCGCATTGCCCAGGATCTCTTCGTTGATGGCCCGCACGAGCGGCGTCGCATCCGACACTTCGTCAGGGCTCAGCCCGGCAACCGGGCAGGTCATGACGTTTCGCACGTTGTCCATGCCGGTTTGAAGCGAGGTCAGCCCCACCTCCTCCATCTTGGCAAAGACCGATGGCACGTCTTCGATCTTGATCTGCCGGAGCTGTATTTGTTGCCTCGTCGTGAGGTCCAGGACTCCATTACCATAAGTCCCGGCAATAGCAGCCAACGCCTTCAATTGGTATGAGCCGGTCTTGCCGCCCGGTATCCGCACCCGGACCATGAAGAAGCCAGGGGTGGGATTGCGCAAAAAGAGGCCATACCACTTGAGCCGCTGGATATCTGACTCAGGAATGGATTCCCAGCCGCTCTTGGCATATTGGGCAATCATATCCTTCACAGCCAGCCCGTCGCGCTCCAGTTTTATCGCCTCGATCTTGTTCACGATCCTTCCTCCCTATATGCCAATCAGAACGTTTTATATTCGAGCCATTTGCCGTTCAGCGTAATTTTGCACCGGGCTTCCCCCTGGCTCCCGGTCACCTTTTCCATATCGAGAGTAAAATCGATCGCGCTCATGATCCCGTCACCGAACATTTCATTGGCCTGCT
>CAMDPZ010000024.1 GCA_945905765.1 Nitrospira lenta | reverse complement strand
CTCGATGAGCGGTCCACTCAGCATTCCGAAGTAACCACCCGCATAGATCCTGCGTTTTCTTGACAAAGAATATACCCGCTGCTAGCGTCAATATCACTAATATCATTGGAGAATCCTGTGTCTTCCACCATCTTCATTATCGACAGCAGCCCCGCCGTCCGCCGCATGGTCGAACAGCTTTCGGCCTCGGAAGAATGCGAGATCTTGGGGTTTCAGGACGGCCCGACCGCTCTGGAAGCGGCGCGCACGATGAGTCCCCATCTCATCATCGCAGACTATCATTTGGACCAGATGACCTTCACAGGGTTCTGTAAGGAAATTTGCAAACTCGATCACCTGACGGAAACCGACATCGTCTCTCTGATCAGCCCTTCGGACCATGTGGACGACGCCCACTTACGCTCGCTGGGGGTCAAGGCCTCGCTCACAAAACCCTTTCAGCCTGAACACCTCCTCGAAGTCATCAAGGATTTGAAAGAACAGCAGACCACCAAAGCGAACGGAGCGAAAAAGACACTCCGCTCCTGGCCGCCGGTCTCACAGGCGACAGACTCAGGGGCTGACGCAGATCGCGCTGACAGCCCAACCGGAACAAAAGAGGACCGGGCGCTCGCACCCCACCCTCAACCGAAAGACAGCCCCGTGACCATCACCTCCACAGCAGCCTCGGCAATTGAACCGGAAGACATGATGAAGGGCCTCTTCAGTCAGCTCCTCCAATCCATGTCGGAACGGACGGAAAAAAAGATTACCGAATTGCTCCCGCAGATGGTGGGGAAAGACCTGGCAGCTCTTGTGGCCAAAGCCGTGGAAACGGAAGTCCGCACACAAACCAGCGCCTCCCTCTCGGAAGAACGACTGACATCGGCGCTGGAACCGCTGCTCCTCCAGGCGTTACCGAAGGCGCTGGAACAGAAGATAGCCCTTCTCGAACCCATCATCCAACGCAGCCTGGCCGACATCGCCGGTCCCCTGATCCAGGCGCGCCTCGAGCAATTCGTCGCTGAACAGACCGCCGCCCTTCGCGCCACGCTGCCCGATATGGTTCGAGAACAACTCGGATCGATCGAGGAACTCGTCAAGGAAGAGATCCAGCAAACTGCCGCCAAACAGACAGCGGGAATGGTCGAAGAGCTCGTTCGCGCGGCAGCCCGCGAGCAGATCGAAGAGGCTGTTCAGCGGCTGGTGCCTGGCTTGGCTGAAGCACAGATCAAAGCAGAGCTCACGCGCCTCACCGCTGCCGCGTAAGGCCTCGCCCTGCTGGGTCCTACCCCTTCTTGGTCTTCTTACCCCGTTTGGCTGTCGCCAACGCCTTCACTCGCGCCATGTTCTTCAAATGCTTCTTTCTGGTCTTCCGGTCTTTTTCACGCCCTGTGGCCATAGTCTCTCCAAATCGTAAAAAGTGGAAGCGGAGCGAACCTTTCGCCCTCGCCCTGTGCGAGTCTGTATAGCACACGCCACCCCACCCCTCAAGCTATCTGTGGCCCCATCTTTCCTTGAGAGGCCGCCAACCGCATGTTAAGATCGCAATTTTCACAGACACATTCACTGTTTCGAGGACACCACCCCTGAATGAGCACACCCCAACTCGATAAAAGCTACGATCCCAAAGCCGTTGAAGCGCGCTGGTATGAGGTTTGGACCCAGCAAGGCTATTTTCAAGCCTCGCCGACCCATCCGGGCCAGCCCTACAGCATCGTCATTCCGCCCCCTAACGTCACAGGCTCGCTCCACGTCGGCCATGCGCTGAATCACTCAATACAGGACATCCTGGTGCGCTGGCGACGGATGCAAGGCCGCAATGTGCTCTGGCTGCCCGGCACCGACCATGCCGGCATAGCCACGCAAAACGTCGTCGAAAAGCAGCTCATCGCAGAAGGGGCCTCGCGGGAGTCTTTAGGCCGAGAACGGTTCATCGAGCGGATCTGGCAATGGAAGGCCACCTCCGGCGATACCATCATCCGCCAGCAAAAACGGCTGGGGGAATCCTGCGACTGGGACCGGCTCCGTTTCACGATGGACGAAGGCCTCTCGAAGGCGGTCCTCGAAGTCTTCGTCCGATTACATGAAGAAGGCCTGATCTATCGGGGTGAGCGGCTGATCAACTGGTGCCCCCGCTGCCTGACGGCCCTCTCCGACATCGAAGTCGAGCACGAAGACATCAAGGGGAAGCTCTATTCGATTGAATATCCGCTGGAGCAGGATCCGACCGTTCGCCTCACCGTCGCCACGACCAGACCGGAAACGATGCTCGGCGACATGGCCGTGGCAGTCCATCCGGAAGATCCTCGCTACAATAAATTGATCGGGCAGCGGGTCCGCCTCCCCCTCACCAACCGCACCATTCCAATCGTGGGCGATGCGATCCTCGTCGACCGCGAGTTCGGCACAGGCGCCGTGAAGATCACCCCGGCGCACGACTTCAATGACTTTGAAGCAGGCGAACGGCATAGCTTGCCCCGTCTGCCCATCTTCGACCACCAGGCTCTGCTCGATCGCGAGGGACTCACAGCAGCCGGAGTCGAACCAGCCGTCATCGAAGCCATCGCCACTCTTCCCGCCCTCAAGGCACGGACTAAAATCGAGCAGCTCCTGAAAGATCGCGAGCTCCTCACGAAAGTCGACGACCATAAAATGGCCATCGGCAAATGCTACCGCTGTAAGACGGTGGTCGAGCCCTACCTCTCGCCTCAATGGTTCGTGAAGATCAAGCCGCTGGCAGAGCCGGCCATCCAGGCAGTGGTGGACGGACGCATCCGGATCATTCCGGAAGGCTGGACGAACAATTATCTCGGCTGGATGAGGGAGATCAAAGACTGGTGCATCTCACGCCAGATCTGGTGGGGCCATCAAATCCCTGCTTGGTATTGCCGCAGTTGCAACAAGGACTTGATCGTTGAGGGGGCCACCTCGACTGACTCAGCCACGGCCGCGCCACGACTCACGATCCTCCAAGGAGCTACACCGATCGTCGGAAAAACCGCTCCCACGACTTGCCCGACTTGCCAAGGCCATGATTTCGTCCGCGACCCGGACGTCCTCGACACCTGGTTCTCCTCCGCCCTCTGGCCCTTCTCGACGCTGGGATGGCCGGAGCAGACGGCTGACCTCAAAACCTACTACCCGACCTCCACCCTCGTGACCGGGCTCGACATCCTTTTCTTCTGGGTCGCCCGGATGATCATGATGGGATTGAAGTTCATGGGCGAAGTGCCCTTCCGCGACGTCTATATCCATGCCCTCGTGCGGGATGCCGAAGGACAGAAGATGAGCAAGTCGAAGGGCAACGTGATCGATCCGCTCCATGTGATGGAGCAGTTCGGCACAGACGCGCTCCGCTTCACGCTCGCCTCAATGGCCTCACCGGGCCGCGACATCAAACTCGCGGAGGAACGGATCGAGGGCTATCGCAACTTCGCCAACAAGATCTGGAACGCGACCCGGTTCAGCCTCATGAATCTGGACGGACCTCGCACGGCGAATGCACCAGCCGAACGCAGTTTCCCTGACCGTTGGATTTTGAGCCGCCTCAATCACACGATCCAGGTCGTCACCGCGGAACTGGAAGCCTATCGATTCGACCGGGCCGCCAATGCTCTGTACCAGTTCATCTGGCACGAGTACTGCGACTGGTACCTCGAATTGATCAAACCCACACTCCAAAATCCTGCCAGCCTGGATGCGCCTGGCACCAGACAGACCCTGGTCGATACGTTGGAGACCACGATGCGGCTTCTGCATCCCTTCATGCCCTTTCTCACGGAAGAAATCTGGCAAACCCTCCCCCACCAGGGCGAGAGCATCGTGGTGCAGCGTTACCCCACCCACGAAGCAGCCTGGATGGCGCCGGAAATGGACCAGCGGTTTACGCTGCTGGAACAGACCATCGGCCTGGCACGCTCCTCCCGCGTCCTCTTAAACTATCCGCCGGGACAACCGATCACGTTCTATGTCTCGCACGACGAACCGCAGAGGCAAGCCCACCTGGACCAACTCAAACCCTACCTCGCCCATCTCGGACGGGGCACGGTCGAGTTGACCCCGACGGCAACCTGGCCGAGCGGCAACCTCCTCCGGTTGGTCATCGAAGGTTTATCGGTCGGCATCCTGGTGGCGGGCGACGTGGATCTCAACAAAGCGCTGGATCGCCTGCTCAAACAACAATCGGAGCAGACCAAGGAAATGGAGCGGCTGGAAGGAAAACTGCGCAATCAGGAATTTACCGCCAAGGCCCCGCCGGAAGTCATTACCGATCACCAGGATCGATTGGCAAGCTTGCGCCGCGATCAAATCATGCTCGCCAGCAGCGAGCAACAGTTGCGCGCCATGTTGGGAACCTAACCGATGATCAAGGCTCCGGTTGCCGACATCAGCCGCGCCGTCAGGCTGGCGCTCCAAGAAGACCTCCCGCATGGCGACGTCACGACCGCCGTCCTCTTTCCTGCTCCGGTTCCGGCACGCGCCAGCATCGTCGCCCAGCAGACGCTGGTGGTCGCAGGACTCGCCGCGGCCATGCAGGTGTTTCGCGCCATCGATCCCTCGCTCGTCCTCTCCATCCACCGCCAGGATGGGGATCTCGCGCAGGATGGAGACTGTCTCCTTCAGATCGAAGGCGATGGCAGATCCATCCTCACGGCGGAACGGGTCGCCCTGAACTTCCTTCAACACCTCTCCGGCATCGCCACCTTGACGAGCCAATATTGCAATGCCATTCACGGATACCCGGTCAGCATCCTGGATACGAGAAAAACGACTCCCGGCTTGCGAGCCCTTCAAAAATGGGCCGTCCTCCTCGGCGGAGGCACGAATCATCGCCCCTCTCTAAGCGACGGCATCCTCATCAAGGACAATCACCTGGCCCTCCTGCGCCGCACGGCCACGCCCATCAAAACCGCCTGCCGCAAGGCCAACGCCAAGGCGCCACGCGGCATGACGGTGATTGTGGAAGTGGAATCCTTGGCGGAGGTGAAACAGGCCCTAACAGAGCCAGTCGATATCATCCTGCTGGATAACATGACCCCGGCCATGGTGCGTCGCGCCGTCAAGCTGATCAAAGGCCATGCGCTCGTGGAAGTCTCAGGCGGCATCACCTTGAGCAATGTGCGGGCGATGGCGGAAGCAGGCCCGGACCGCATTTCCATCGGCGCCCTCACCCATTCGGCTCCCGCCGCGACGATGAGCCTGGTGCTCGAACCACCGAGCCGGACTCGCAAAGCGAGATAACCGGTGCAACCTTCGCCGCCACTGACCAGAGACACGATCCAAAGCACGCTATCCAGCAAGTGGCTCGGGCGCCGCATCGAACTGTTCGACAGCCTCCCCTCAACGAACCGGGAAGCCTCTCGCCTCGCACAGGCAGACGTGGAGCATGGCACAGTCGTCGTCGCAGACAGCCAGACCGCCGGCCGAGGGCGCTTGGCTAGAACCTGGTTTTCACCGGCTTGCGCCAACCTCTACTGCTCCGTCATCCTCAGAATGAAACGTCCGGCTGAAGGTCTCACGGAATGGCTCTCCTGGCTGCCACTCGTCTCGGCGCTGGCTGCAGCAGAAGCGATCGAGGCGGTTTCGTCGCTCCATGTCTCCGTGAAATGGCCCAACGATCTCCTGATCTCGGAGCGAAAGGTCGGAGGGATTCTCTGTGAAAGCGGTTCTTCTGCCGGCTCAATCCCGTTCCAGATTATCGGGATCGGCCTCAACGTCAACGTCGCACAAGAAGACTGGCCGGAGGAGCTCCGCGAATCTGCCACCTCGATCTGGCATGAGCAACAACGAACGGTGGACCGCAACCGGCTACTCGCCCAACTGTTCCTTGAGCTCGAACAATGCATCGATGAATTGGCAGCCCACGGAACCAGCCGGCTGTCGTTGGCCTATCACCAGCGCTGCTCCACCATCGGACAGAACATAAAAGCCACGCTGGCCAATGGCGACCAGTGCCTGGGGCGAGCAGAAGGCATAGGCCAGGATGGCGCCCTGATCGTCAAACCGGACAAGACGCAAACAGGTTCCAAAGAGCCGGAGATCGTTCACTTACGCGTGGCTGACATCATCCATGTGCGAACCTAACAGGCTACTGGCCAAATCACTTACCCCAGACGTACAATAGGCCATGCTTCTCGTCGTCGATATCGGCAACACCAACATTGTCTGGGGCGTCTATGATGGCCGCACCCTGGCGGCCCATTGGCGCATCGCCACGGACGTAAAGAAAACGTCCGACGAATATGGCATTCTCTTCGCCAACCTCCTCACGGCGGCAGGAATCTCCGCGCAACGGCTGACCGGCGCCATCATCTCCAGCGTCGTCCCGGCCCTGACCGGAACCGTCGAGCAGATGCTCGAACAATATTTCCATCTGCGCCCCCTAGTCGTGACCTCGGACACGGATACCGGACTCACCATCCGGTACGACAATCCCAAAGAAATCGGCAGCGACCGGCTGGTCAACGCTGCGGCCGCTTACCATAAATATCGCCGCGACCTCATCGTCGTCGACTTCGGCACCGCCACCACCTTTTGCGCCATCACAGCAGAGGGCCAATACCTCGGAGGCGTCATCGCTCCCGGCCTGGGCATCTCGGCGGAGGCCCTCTTCACCAGAGCGGCCAAACTGGCCAAGGTGGAATTAATCCGCCCGAAGACCGTCATCGGCACAGACACAGCCAGCAGCATCCAATCAGGGCTCTTATTCGGTTATGCGGGGCTGGTCGATACCGTCGTCCGGCGCATGGAACAGGAACTGGGACGCACCGCCTATGTCATCGGCACAGGAGGGCTCAGCTCCATCCTGGCTTCCGAAACCACGTCAATCCAAAAAATCGAGCCCCTCCTGACTTTAGAAGGGCTGGAGCTCCTCTACCGCCGCGCTCAGGGCACCCTCCCCTCCGCCACGCAAGTTTAAAAGCCACCGCCCGCACAAGTAATTAATTTTCCAGGCCCCGTTGACTTCATAGGGCCTGTGGCTATCTCCACACGGACAGAGGAGTATTTCATGGCTGAAGATCAGCAGAACACGAATACAATCGACAACTTGGACAATTCCTCGCAAGCCACGGAGGAAACAGGCCCGGTTGCAGAGCTGCAACAGGCTCTCGCGGCCAAGGCTGAAGAGGCGAAGGGTTTGAACGATAAATACCTTCGACTTGCCGCCGAGTTTGACAACTATAAGCGCTTGACCCAGAAGGACCAGCGGGACCAAATCCGGTTCGGCAATGAACAATTGCTGAAGGAACTCCTGCCGGTCGTCGACAATCTCGAACGGGCCATCAAGGCCTCACGAGAAGGCGGGAGCAACGACGTGCTCATGCAAGGCGTGGAGCTCACCCTCAAACAGTTGACGGGAGCCTTGACGAGATTTTATGTCACGCCCATCGAAACGGTCGGCAAACCCTTCGATCCCGCGACGCATCAGTCCGTCACCTCCGTTCCGTCCGAGAAGGTGCCGGAGCAACATGTGGTGGACGAGTTTCAACGGGGGTATCTCCTGCACGACCGTATCTTGCGGGCTGCCATGGTAAGCGTATCGACGGGCCGGGCCGATAGCTGATCGAGAGTAGACAACACCAGTTTCTCGCACACATATCATCACAGACAGATATAGCTAGGAAGGAGTAGGCACATGGGTAAAGTGATCGGCATCGATCTTGGAACCACGAACTCCTGCGTTTCTATCATGAGCGGCGGTGAACCGATTGTGATCGCCAACGCAGAAGGAGCCCGCACGACCCCGTCCGTCGTCGCTATTACCGAAAAGGGCGAGCGCCTCGTCGGGCAGATTGCAAAACGCCAGGCCATTACGAATCCGGAGAACACCATTTTCTCCGTGAAGCGACTCATGGGCCGCAAGTTCCGCAGCCAGCAAGTCACCGACGCAGCCAAGCGGCTGCCCTACAAAGTGGTCGATGGCGAGAACGGCGATGCCTATGTCGAGTTGCGCGGCAAGCGCTACAGCCCGCCGGAAATCTCCGCCATGATTCTGCAAAAGATGCGGCAGACCGCCGAAGACTATCTCGGAGAAAAAGTCACCGAAGCGGTCATCACCGTCCCGGCCTATTTCGACGACAGCCAGCGTCAGGCCACCAAAGATGCAGGCCAGGTCGCGGGCTTGACCGTCCTCCGGATCATCAACGAACCGACGGCCGCGGCCCTCGCCTACGGTCTGGACAAGAAGAAAGACGAGCGGGTTGCCGTCTACGATTTGGGCGGCGGCACCTTCGACGTCTCCATCCTGGAGATCGGCGACGGCGTGTTCGAGGTCAAGTCGACCAACGGCGATACCTATCTCGGCGGCGACGACTTCGACGAGCGCGTCATGGACTGGCTGGTCGATGAGTTCAAGAAGGATCAAGGCATCGATCTCCGCAAGGATCGGATGGCCCTCCAGCGTCTGAAGGAAGCGGCGGAGCGGGCCAAGATCGAACTCTCCTCGTCGCAGGACACCGAGATCAATCTGCCCTTCATCACGGCCGATGCCAGCGGACCCAAGCACCTGGTCATCAAACTGACCCGCGCGAAGCTGGAGCAGTTGGTCGACGACCTGATCAAACGGTCGATCGAGCCCTGCAAGAAAGCGCTCTCCGACGCCGGAGTCTCCGCACGCGACATCAATGAAGTCGTCCTTGTCGGCGGCATGACCCGCATGCCGAAAGTCATTCAAGCCGTCAAAGAATTTTTCGGCAAAGAACCGCACCGGGGTGTGAACCCCGACGAAGTGGTGGCGATCGGCGCCGGCATTCAAGGCGGCGTGCTCAAGGGCGAAGTCAAAGACGTGCTGCTCCTCGACGTGACGCCTCTCTCGCTGGGTATCGAAACCCTCGGCGGTGTCTTCACGAAATTGATCGAGCGGAACACGACCGTTCCGACGAAGAAGAGCCAGGTCTTCTCGACGGCGGCCGACAATCAAACGGCGGTGACCATTCGCGTGTTCCAGGGCGAGCGCGAAATGGCGAACGACAACAAGCTCCTCGGCCAGTTCGACCTGGTCGGCCTGCCTCCCGCGCCGCGCGGGATGCCGCAAGTCGAAGTGACGTTCGACATCGATGCCAACGGCATCGTCCATGTCTCGGCCAAAGACTTGGCCACGCAGAAGGAACAGTCCATCAAGATCACGGCCTCCGGCGGCTTGAGCAAAGAAGAAGTCGAGAAGCTGGTGAAAGATGCCCAGGCCCATACGGACGAAGACAAGAAACGGCGGAAGACCGCCGAGGCCAAAAACCAGGCCGACACGCTGATCTACCAGACGGAAAAGAACCTGAGCGAACACGGCGACAAGATCGCCGCGGAAGACAAGACCAAAGTCGAGGAAGCCGTCGCCGCGCTGAAGAAAGCGATGGAAGGCACGGACCCGGACGCGATCGAGTCTGCCACCCAGGCCTTGACCACCGCCTCCCACAAGCTGGCGGAGGAAATGTACAAGGCGGCCTCCGCCTCGGCAGCACCGGGCGCCGGCGCCAGTGCCGGAGACGGAGCGGGCGAGACCAAGACGGACGAAAAGGTCGTCGACGCAGAATTCGAAGAAGTAGACAAAGAGAAAAAGTAAGCTAGAATACCGTCAGCAAGACCGAGCTTCGTCAATATGCGGGGCTCGGTCTTGCTGCACTATCACCCAGAGAGATGGCATCCGTGTCCAAGCGCGATTACTACGAAACCTTAGGCGTCGAACGAACCGCCTCCGACGACGAACTCAAGAAGGCCTATCGCAAGATGGCCCGCCAGCACCACCCCGACCTCCAGACCGGAGAGGCGCAGAAAAAAGTATCGGAAGAAAAATTCAAAGAGGTCAACGAAGCCTACGAGACGCTGAGCGACCAGGAAAAACGCAAACGCTACGACATGTTCGGCCACGCGGGCGGCCAGCAGGGTCCCGGACCTGAGGGATTCGGCGGTGGCGGCGGCTTCGGCGACGCCTTCAACGATATCTTCGAAGATTTTTTCGGGGGCCAGCGGGGCGGTAATCGAGCGGAGCGAGGCAACGATCTCCAGTACAACCTGGAGCTGACCTTTGAAGAATCCGTCTACGGAAAAGATGCCAAGCTGAAAATCCCGCGCTGGGAAGTCTGTCCTGACTGTAAAGGATCCGGCGCCAAGAGCGCCGCCGCGATCAAGACCTGCCCCAGCTGCAAAGGGGCCGGCCAGATGCGGTTCCAGCAGGGCTTCTTCAGCATCAGCCGTCCCTGCGGCCAATGCGAGGGGGCGGGACGGATCGTCACAGAGCCCTGCGGCGCCTGCCAGGGCCGTCAGCGCACCTATCGGGAACGGACCATCGCGGTCCACATCCCGGCCGGCATCGAATCAGGTATGCGCCTGCGCCTTTCCAACGAAGGGGAGCACGGAGTCAATGCGGGTCCGCCAGGCGATCTCTATGTGGCGATTACCGTCAAGCCTCACCCGGTCTTTCAGCGCCAAGGTCACGACATCCTCTGCGACGTCCCGGTCAATTTCGTCACAGCCGTGCTCGGAGGCAAAATCGAAGTCCCTACGCTGAAAGGCAATACTGTCATCAAGATTCCTGCTGGTACACAACAGGACAAGATCCTCCGACTCAAGGGCCTGGGCATTCCCAGCCTCAAGAGCCAAAGCACCGGCGATCAGCTATTCGTCATCAAAATTCAGATCCCCACCAAACTGAACGCCCGTCAGAAAGAATTGCTCATGGAATTCGCCAAAGAAAGCGGCATGACGATGGACGAAGGCGGCGACGGCTTCTTCGACAAGATGAAGGCCCACTTCGAGTAGCGAGCCATCGCCCGGCACCCCACTATGTCTACGTTCTTTGTCTCCCCCGACTCCGTCACACCCCCCACGATCCGCATCACCGGTGATCTCCTCCATCATCTTCGCGACAGCCTCCGCTTGCACCAGGGCACAGTCCTCACCCTGAACGACGGGTGCGGCACCCGCTATCGCGTGGAAGTCACCCAGGTCAGCCCGCAGGCCATCGAGAGCCGCATCCTCGACCAGCAGGCCGAGCCGGCGCGCAAGACCTCGCCGATTGTGCTGGGACAGGCCTTGATCAAAGGCGACAAGATGGATTGGGTCATGCAAAAGGCGACGGAGCTGGGCGTCGAGACCCTCGTGCCCCTTCACTGCACACACAGCGTCATCAAGCTCAACCCGGAACGGCTTGAACATCAACGGTCCCGCTGGGAACGTATTGTGCGAGACGCGGCGCAACAGTCTGAACGATGGACGATTCCCACCATCGCAGACCCGCTCGACCTGGCGCAGATCTGCCGGCTCTATGCCTCCGCGCCCCTGAAGGCGATCCTCACGGAACGATCCAGCGGCCCTTCGCTCGCCGCCATACCCTTACCGCAAGACCATCGGCAGCCGATTATTCTCTTGGTGGGACCGGAAGGGGGCTGGGCAGAAGAGGAACAGAGAGTGGCACAGGAGCAGGGCTTCCTCCCCCTCACCCTCGGACCACGCATCTTGCGAGCCGAGACCGCCGCACTCGCAGCCCTCAGCATTCTTCAATCACGACTCGATGAGATGGAATAGGATCGGAAGTTCTGTCTGTTCGAAGTGCGAAATTCGAGGTTTTATAAACTTCGAACTCAGAACGTCGAACCTCTTATCAGTGGCCGGGGCTCAAGCGAACGATCGTACCTTTTTCTCCGCTGACCCATCCTTGCGTGCCATCGGGAAATGACAGACCAAACAACGAAACCTTCGCGACGGCCCCCTGCTCAGTCCAGGTAAAGCCGCTATCGATAGTCCGGTAGACCATCCCCCGCTCCCCCACAATCCATCCACTCTGAGGATCGGTAAAACGCACCCGCAAGAGGTCTGTGAGCTTCGTGCACGTACGGTTACAGGGTAAGGTGCGGTCGATCCAGTGGTTGCCGCCATCGGTCGTTTGGAAAATGGCGCCGGCGTTACCGACAACCCAACCGGTCGAGGCATCGGAGAAATAGACATCGAACAGGGTCACGGCCCCCTGAGTCTCTTGCGGGGTCCAGGTCACTCCGCCATCCTTCGTCATCAACACGGTTCCGACTGCCCCGACCGCCGTCCCATGTTGCGCGGTAAGAAACTGTACGGCATAGAGAGCGGCACTGGTCTTACTCGCTTGATCCGCCCAATGGGCTCCGCCGTCTTTCGTATGGAGAATAGTGCCGTTGCCGCCGACCACCCAACCCTCGCTGGGCGAGACGAACGACAAACCGTAGAAGGGCACCTGGGTATTGACGAATTGCTGCTGCCAGGTCTGGCCCCCATCCTGGCTCCGGCGAATCGTCCCGTTCGCTCCGATGGCCCAGCCCTGCTTCTCATCAAGAAAGAAGACACCCGAGAGGGTCACAGTGGTGCCGCTGACGACCTTCTGCCACTTCTTCCCTCCATCGACCGTCTTCACAATGGCGCCGCCTGATCCGACAGCCCAGCCCAATTGAGGCGTACGAAAATACAGCCCCATCAAGAGGGCTTCTGTATGGCTCGTTTGAGGAGTAACAGTCAGAGGCGCGTCAGCAGCCCAGGAGGGAGACGCACAGCACAACGTCGCCAACAGCACCGCAAGACATCCTGTCAATCCCTGTCTCACTGGTTAGTATCGGCGTCCGGGCGGTTGTTATTGAAGTAGCCTGGATCCGGCATCCCCTTGGCTTCAATGGTGAAGGAGCCAGCTTCCAAGGTCAGCCATTTCTTCATCGTGCAGCAGGTCCCGTCAGGCTGCACGTCCCAGGAGCCGCGCCGCACAATGAGCGGGCCTGTGGCCAGCTCATTGAAGAACTCGTTGCGCTTTCCTAACCCATAGAGATTCCGGTGAGGCACCCGCACGACGATCTCCGTATCGGTCCAGGACATGACCTGCGCCGCAACGTTGCTGAACAAGACCTCTGTCCGCGATACGTTCTCGCCCAACTCGATGTCTTCCCGTCGCTTATAGGCCCCCTGGTTAAGACCCAAATAGGCATGTTCGGCGGTCTTGAGAAACGAGCCGAACCCGGACCCCTTGATCGTGATCAACTCATCGAGTCCGCCGGACTTCGGGCTGTAGGAGTCGATCTTCGGCGTCACCAGCGTAAAGACTCCCGCGTCAGTTTTGAGAATTTCCTTCGTCGCGCAGCACGAACCGTCAGGATTGGGCTTCGTGGCGCCGCGAGAAATCACGACCGGTCCGCTCTTGGCACTGAACGGCACCCACACATCGATGCGATCGTCCTGCCAGCGATAGATGACGGCGCGAACCCCGCCGATGTCGACGCGATTCTCTCCGATATTGAAATCAGTAAAGGCGTAGGGGGTTGAACCACTTTCCGAATAGAATCCGAAATGTTCCCCGCTGATTCTGAGCAGGGTGCCGATCGGAGCGGCCGGAGGGGTCAAAGCTGCCACTTTCGGCACATGAACCGTAAAGTTCCCGACCATTCGCTCACGTCCCTGCACAGTCAGAGCAATGGCTCCGGTCTCGGCATCCATCGGAAGATGCACCACGATCGCACTATCGGACCATTGGGCAATGGTGGCGGGATGCCCGCCAAAGGTCACCTTGTCGCCAGCCCCCTTCGTTGCGCCAAAACCCTGCCCGAAGAAGACGACCTTCGTCCCGATCGGCCCGCTCACGGGATCGACACGGATGCTCGGAATCAGTTTCAGCGGAACCGCATTGCTCACTTTGTACTGGACCGGCGCGCAACAGGACCCGTCCGGCAAGGGATCAGACGAGGCCAATCGAACCACCACATCGCCCGATGCAGCATTCGTAGGAACATCGACCTCGATGCTGTCGTCTTTCCAGCGGCGCGGCCTGACGACCACGCCTCCGATCGTTACGTCATTGACCCCGAACATCGTGTTGGGATCGCGCGGACCAGCCGTATTGCCGAAATGCGCGCCGGTAATCTGCACCGTATGGCCCGGCTCAATCTCTGCCGGCGTCACCGCGGTAATTGTCGGCTGCACGATCGTCAATTGCCCGGCAGACAGTTTCTTTTTTCCTGCCATCACTTCGACGGAACCAGTCTGCGCCTGGAAGGGCACCTTCACTTCGATCAGATCGGATTCCCACCGCTGAATCAGCGCGGGAAACCCGCCGACGGTGACGCGATTGTTTTGCACAGATTGGAATGAGCCCAACCCCTTCCCGCCGATCGAGAGGGTCGCGCCAGGAACCGCCGTTGACGGATAGAGTTCGAGCGAAGAAGGAGCTCCCGCAAAGGCGGCAACGCTCGCACTGGCCCATAACGTCATCGCACTCACGCCAGCGAAAAACACATTCATGAGCAGGCTCCTGTCAGGCAAGAAAAAGATAGGTCATCCTTGGGGATACCGCGTCGATCGAAAAACCGATCAAACTATAGCAAGCGGTTTTTTCGAGAGTCAAGCCAGCAAGCCCGCGCCGGATGAGGGCTCGAAGGGGTTTGCGCACACGATCAGGAGACGGAAAAAATCACGTCGATTTCGACGGCGGCTCCGCGAGGCAACTCAGCCGCCCCCACCGCCACACGCGCATGGCGGCCGGCTTCGCCAAAGATAGCAACCAGGAGATCCGAGGCTCCATTGAGCACTTGAGGTTGTTGCACAAACCCTTCCGCCGACGCCACATGTCCGACAACTTTCACGACGCGCGTGATACGGTCCAACGTCCCGAGTTCCTGTTTGGCAATCGCCAGGGCATTCAGAAGCGACAGTTTAGCCGCCTCCATCCCCTGCTCAACCGTCAGATCCCGTCCAAGCTTGCCGGAAAAGACCAACTGCCCGTCTCGCATGGGCAAAACGCCGGATAAAAACAAGAGGTTTCCGGCCAGGACCGCCGGCACATAGGTCGCCAACGGCTTGGGAGGCGGGGGCAACTCAAGCTGTAGTTCTTTCAGGCGTAATTCGAATGGCATAGCAAAAATCCGTCAATCGTCATTCGATCCACACGGGGTTTCCAGCTCACCCAGCACGAAGCGCGTTCAAAAAACTTTCCCCGACCGGGAGCTGATCCCCCTGCAGCGCTTCTACGATGGTATGGCCCAGATCGGCAGCAGAGGCCCTGATGCCGAGATTGACCCCCTGCGCCAACTTCGGGCCTGTAGCCAAGAGCGGCACATATTCCCTCGTAGGCGCCAGATCCGCCTTCGTGAGGTCCCGCCCATGATCGCCCGTTAGGACCAGTAGGTCGCCAGGGCGCAGCTGTTCCAGCAACTCGGGAAGCCTGCGATCAAAATCATGGAGGGCCGCAGCAGACTGCGACGCCTCGGGCTCCAGCACATTCAGGCCGGCAACAATCAATCCGCGTGGCGCCTTCTTCAGCATCCCCGTGACTTCTGTAAACAGCGTCGTCCAAGGCCCGACCGGAATGGACCGAGTGAAGCCGCGGCAGCTAAAGAGATCGCCGACTTTCCCCGCTCCGATTACGATCTGACCGGCCCGGTTCAGCACATCGATCATCGTCTGGCCCGGCGGCTCAATCACGAACTCGCGCGAGCGGGGGGCAAACTGCACCGCTCCAGCATCCCCCGTAAGAGGATGGGCTGAGATGCGCCAAATGCCCCAGCGATCTTTCAGCAGTTTCCTCGCGTCCCGGCAACGCTGAAAAAACTCGTCCTGGCGGATGGCATTCTCATGGGCCGCCACATGGCAGGTGCGTCGTCCATCCGTCCACACGATCAACGAACCGGACGAGAGATGCGATGCTTCATACTCACGCAGCATCGCCGCACCGGAGGAACGGCGATTGCCGAGAATCTTCCGACCGAATGTCTGTTCAAGAATCGCAACCAGCTCGGGAGGAAATCCGTCGGGATAGAGAGGCCCCGCACTATCCGTCTGCAAGCCGGCTATTTCCCAATAACCGACCATGGAGTCCACGCCCTTGGAGAGAAAGCCGAGACGTCCGAACGAACCTTCCGGCTGTCCCATCACCCGCACACCGTTAATTGCCGTAATGTGGCCGAGCCCGAGAGCTTCGAGCGTAGGAAGGTGGAGCCCCCCGACCGCATCAGCCAAATGGGACAGGGTATGGGTTCCGGCATCGCCGTATTCCGCCGCATCTGGCAGAGCCCCGACGCCCAATCCATCGATCACCAGCACAATCACACGATTAATCATCGGCGCACTATACCAGAAGCCTGCACGAGGCTCACCCTTTCCGCTTTGCGGCAGACCATTCGGCCATAATCGCCAGACTCGCGCTGGTACCGATCCGATCCGCGCCTGCCTCCAACATGGCCAACGTGGTCTTCCAGTCTCTGATCCCTCCGGAAGCCTTCACCTTGGCGCGACCAGCCACCGTCTCTTTCATCAGCCTCACATCCTCGACCGTGGCGCCGGACGCGGAAAACCCTGTCGAGGTCTTCACATAGTCCATCCCAGCCTCCACGGCCAAACGGCAAGCCGTGATCTTCTCCTCGCGCGTCAGACAGCAGGTCTCCAGAATCACTTTATGCTCGACCCCTCGAGTCGCCTGCACGACCTCGGCCATGTCGCTCCTGACCAGATCATAGTCGCCAGATTTAAGCCGGCTCACGTTGATCACCATATCCAGCACCTTGGCCCCGCGGGCAACGCCTTCGATAGCCTCCGCAACCTTCGTGGCCGTCGTATGGCCTCCCAACGGGAATCCAACTGGAATCCCGACGCGAATATTCGTGCCGGCCACAGCCGCAACCGCCTCATCGATGTAACAGGGCGGCACAAAGATCACGACAAAGCCTGACTCCTTCGCCTCCAGACACAACCGCAGTACATCGGCCTTCGTCGCGTCAGGGCGCAGCACCGTGTGGTCCAATAGCGTCGGTACGTTCCAATCCTGTGTGGTCATCATGCCACTCTTATAACAAGTCCTGGATCAGAGATGAAGAGGAAAGCGCAGAGGCAGGATAAATGGTTCGAGAACTATGAGAAGCTTTAGCGCGCAAACACTTTTGCCGGATGCTCAAAAAGTCCGTCCAGCAAGGCCGCAGGCGAGGCCGAGACTCGTCATTCGTCAAACGTGAACTCATCATTCGGCATTACATCCTGCGTCTTGCCCGGTTGACCATTGACGACTGACGCACGACGAAGCGCGGCAAGAACGACGCTGGCGGACTTTTGGGGCATCCGGCTAGAGGCGTGGGGAGGACACTTTTCTGAACGGCCGCTTCTGATACTTCTCCACCGCCTGATTATGCTCGGTAAGCGTCTTGGAAAATTGAGTCGTGCCATCGTTCCGCGAGACAAAATACAGGGCGCGCGAGTCGGATGGATACAACGTCGCGCGAATCGCTTGAATCCCCGGGTTGGAGATCGGTCCCGGCGGCAAGCCCTTCACCCGATAGGTATTATAGGGGCTGGGACTCGACAGGTCTTTTTTGCGCAAGTTCCCGTCGAATGCCGGCAAACCGTAAATGACCGTCGGATCGCTCTGGAGCGGAATATGCTGTTTCAGCCGGTTATGAAAGACCGCGGAAATATCCGGCCGATCGCCGCCAGCGCCGGTCTCCTTTTCGATGACGGAGGCGAGGGTCAGCACTTCATGCATCGTCATCTTCAGTTCCTGCATCCGGGCGAGGAGGTCCGGCCCGACGACCTGCCGCAATTGCTCGACCATCGCCGTCAGCACTTCGCGCGCCTTGACGGTGCGGGGAAACTTATAGGTATTGGGGTAGAGATAGCCCTCCAGCGTGTCCGCCTTGATCCCCAGCGACGCGATGAAGGTTCGATCCTTCGCCAGCCGGAGAAACTCCGCCTGGTCCGTGAGGCCCTGCTGCGAGACCAGATCGGCGATTTGCGTGATGGTCAGCCCTTCAGGGATGGTCAGAGGATGCAGCATCACTTGGCCGTTAATCAGCTTGGCGAGAATCTCCGCCGGAGTCATGCCGGCATTGAGTTCATATTCCCCGGCGTGCACCTTCCGGTCAGCCGATTGAGACTTCGCGAAAATGACAAAGGCAGAACGGCTCTTGATCAGCCGTTCACGCTCCAGCATCGCGGCTACTTGTTGAAACGGCGCGCCTTCCGGGATGAGCACGACTTTCGAGGGGGGGTGCTTCTGCGCGGGAACAACCGGGCCTTCAGCCCAGCGAATCGTCTGATGCACGGCGACGCCAAGAGCGGCCGTTGCGACCAGTAGAAGTCCGAAAATGATCCGTCGGTTCATCATGCGGTTCTAGGGTTTCCGTATGGTCATCTTCATCCGTCCAGCCTTCCGACCTCTGCTTCGGCGCCGGCTCAAGGCTGGCCAGATAACTCTGGAGCAGAATCGAAGCGGCGATGCGATCGATCACACCCTTCCGCTTTTTCCGGCTGACATCGGCGGCGATCAACAGGTCTTCCGCCGACTTCGTCGTCAACCGCTCGTCCCACAGAATAACCGGCACGGGCACACCAGCTTCCAAGCGGGCCTGGAACTCTCGCATCGCCTGGATCGCCGGCCCTTCGCGGCCATCCAATTGCAACGGAAAACCCAAGAGGACCTGCTTCACCTCATAGGTCGCAACAAGGGCGGCAATATGGGCGATGTCCCGATCCAACGTGCGACGCGTGAGCGTCTCCAGCGGTTGAGCGGTCCAGCCCAGCTCATCGCTCAGGGCCACGCCGATCCGCACAGTGCCATAATCGAGCGCAAGGACCCGTTTCCCGTCCTCCATCAGTCTACCGCCCCAACGTCCGTTCGACCAGCCCAAAGACCTTTTCCAGCGCCGTATCCAAACCGGCCGGGTCCTTCCCGCCTGCCTGCGCCATCTCGGGCCTGCCCCCGCCGGTCCCGCCAACCTCCACCGCCATCTCCTTGATCAGGTCGCCCGCTTTCAGCTTGGCAATCAGATCCTTCGTGACGATGACCAGCAACGAGACCTTGCCATCGTTGGCCGCGCCGAGGGCCACAACACCGCTCTTCAATTTATCCCGTAACTGATCGGCCAGGGCTCTCATGCCGTTCACGTCCAACCCGTCGGTCCGCTGCACATGCACCGCAACACCGGCGATCGTTCTGGCCGACGCTTCGACCGCGGAGCCGCTGGCCATTTTCAATTTCAGCTCTTCCAGCTCCCGTTCCTTGTCTTTCAGCTGCGTCAGGACCTTGCGCGTCTTCGGCACCAGTTCGGACTGGCCGACCTTAAGCAGATCCGAAAGCTCCCGGATGTCCGCTTCCAACTTCTTCATCTGCGCAAACGCCCCGCGGCCGGTCTGGGCCTCAATCCGGCGCACACCGGCTGCGACGCCGGTCTCGGACTCAATTCTGAATAGGCCGATGTCCCCTGTTTGCCGGCAATGGGTTCCTCCGCAAAGTTCTTTGCTAAAGGACTCGACTGTCACCACCCGCACCTGCTCGCCGTATTTATCGCCAAAGAAGGCCAGCGCCCCCTTGGCCACCGCATCCTGAATGCTCAGCACTTCGGTCGTGACCTTCTCGTTCCTCCGCACCTCGTTGTTCACGACTGTTTCAATTTCATCGATATCGCGAGTGGAGAGGGGTCTGAAATGGGCAAAGTCGAATCGCAAGCGATTCGGCCCGACGAGCGACCCATACTGTTTGACGTGAGGGCCCAGCAAATCGCGCAAGGCGGCATGGAGCAAGTGCGTGGCCGTATGGTTCCGTTGCGCATCCTGTCTCGTGGTGGCATTGACGGTCAGACGCAGCTGCTCGCCCTCGCGAATCCGCCCTTTCGTCACGATCCCCTTATGCAGAATCACGGTCGGCACAGGCCTCGTGGTTTCTTTGATCTCCACCTGCCCGTCCTGCCCCATCAGCAGACCCTGGTCTCCGACCTGTCCGCCGCCTTCCGCATAGAAGGGCGTGACATCCAGGACCAATTCCACCTCATCGCCTTCCGCCGCTTCTTTGACCAGCCGATCGCCTTTGAGAATCGCCTGCACGAGGCTCTCGCTCTCCAGCCGGTCGTAGCCGACAAACTTGGTCGCCCCGAGACGTCCGGCCAGTTCCGCAACAGCCGGGCGAGCCGTCTCCTGCTCGAATCCGCCGGTCTTACGCGCGCGATTTCTCTGTTCTTCGATGGCCCGGTCGAACCCCGCCTCATCGAGCGTCATCTCTTGCTCGCGGCAGGCCTCGCTCATCAAGTCCATCGGGAATCCATAGGTGTCATAGAGCTTAAACACGTCGGGGCCGGTCAGGACTTTGCTCCCGGCCGAGCGAGCCTTGGCAATCAACTCGTTCAGAATCGGCAAGCCCTGTTCCAGCGTGGAGATGAACCGCTCCTCTTCGCCTCTCGTCGCTTCGGCAATCGTTGCGGCAGCACCCCGGACTTCCGAATAGACCGAGCCCATCTGGGTCACCACCGCTTCCGTCAATTCGTGGAGGAATGGCTCGACAATACCCAGGAGCCTGCCATGACGCGCGGCCCGGCGCAGAATCCGGCGGAGCACATAGCCACGGCCCTCGTTCGAGGGCAAGACTCCATCGGCCATCAAGAACGTGATGGCACGAAGGTGGTCCGCCACCACGCGCATCGACCGGTCGGTCAGGTTCTTCGCTCCATACTGAACCCCCGCCCTGGCAGCCACGGCGCTGAGCAAGGGCGTGAATACATCGCTGTCATAGTTGCTGTAGACGCCCTGCGCCACTGCCGCCAGCCGTTCCAACCCCATGCCCGTATCGATGCTGGGCTTGGGAAGAGGATGCAGCGTGCCTGATGCATCCCGATTGAATTGCATGAAGACGAGATTCCAGATCTCGATGACGCGGTCGCCCTCCCCGTTCGGACGATCGTCGCCCGGCACAGAGGGTCCCTGGTCGAAATGGAGTTCCGAGCAGGGGCCGCAGGGACCCGTATCACCCATCTGCCAGAAGTTATCCTTTTCGCCGCACCGCATGATGCGTGACGGCGACACACCGATTTTCTTCCACAGCTGCTCGGCATCGTCATCGTCGCGAAAGACCGTGACCCACATCCGATCCTTGTCGAGACCGACCGTCTTGGTCAGAAACTCCCAGCCGAATAGGATGGCCTCTTCCTTGAAGTAGTCGCCAAAGGAAAAGTTCCCCAACATTTCAAAAAATGTATGGTGCCGTCTGGTATAGCCGACATTTTCCAAGTCGTTGTGCTTGCCCCCGGCGCGCAGGCACTTCTGCACCGTGACCGCCCGCTTGTAGGCGCGCGTTTCCTCGCCGAGAAAAACCCGCTTAAACTGGTTCATCCCGGCATTGGTAAAGAGCAGCGTAGGGTCGGCTTGAGGAATCAAGGCGGAACTGGGCACGGACTGATGGCCATGCTGTTCGAAATATCGAATGAAGGCTTGTCGTAACTCCTGAGTGCTGTTCTTCATGTCCCCTAACTTTCCTCTCGCAGCAACGGCCCCATCACTATCTCAATCGTATCTTCGTCAAAACCCCGTTGGCTCAACAATCGCGCCAATCGGCCAAGCGTCTGAACCGAGCTGCTCCGTCCAGCCATCGTCGCCACTTGTTGCGCGAGGTCCTGCTCGCTCACCTTGCGGTAGGCGGCCCGCACCGTCGTCTGCACGATCTGTTCAGGACAACCGGTGGCAAGCAGTTCTTCTTGCAGGCGCGCACGCCCCATCGGCATGCGGGTAAGCCTTCGCTCGATCCACCGAGCCGCGAAGGCCGCATCGTCGAGGTATTTCAACGACGTCAGCCGTTTGATCGCGGCTCGAATCTCCGGGGGAGAGGCCCCCTTCGCCTCGAGCAACCGTTCGATCTGAGCCGCCGTGCGATCGCTTCGGGCCAGAGCCCGCACCGCAAGCTGCAACCACTGATCGGGAGACGATGTCGTCTGAACTGTGACGCGCCTGCTCACCAGCCAGCTCGTCAGCCGTTACGCGCCAACCTTATGCGATCGCTTGTCCTCAGTCTTTTTCTCGTCCTTCACCGGCGCGGCAGCAGCCTTCTCGGCCGTCCGCCCGGGCAAACAAGCTATGTCGCGCAGCTTCCCTTCAATCTCACGGGCCAGCGGCTGATTGCTCAACAGAAAGTCCCGCACCGCGTCGCGTCCCTGCCCAAGCCGTTCGCCTTGATAGGAATACCAGGCCCCGGATTTCTCCACGACTTTCTTCTCGACCCCGAGATCGACCAACTCGCCCATTTTCGAAATTCCCTGCGCAAACAGGATGTCGAACTCCGCCTGCTTGAAGGGAGGCGCCATCTTGTTCTTTACCACCTTCACGCGCACGCGATTGCCGGTCACCTCTTGCCCGTCCTTGATCGACTCGATGCGCCGGATATCCAGCCGCACGGACGAATAGAACTTGAGCGCGTTGCCGCCCGTGGTCGTTTCCGGGTTACCGAACATCACGCCGATCTTCATTCTGATTTGATTGATGAACACCAAGGTCGTCTGCGACTTGGAAATCGCCGCCGTCAACTTGCGAAGCGCTTGAGACATGAGCCTGGCTTGCAGTCCCATATGGGCATCGCCCATTTCGCCTTCGATCTCAGCTCTCGGCACGAGGGCTGCAACCGAGTCCACCACGATCACATCGATCGCTCCGCTGCGGACGAGCGTCTCGGCAATTTCCAGCGCCTGTTCGCCTGTATCGGGCTGCGACACGAGCAGATCGTCCACCTGCACGCCCAGCTTCTTGGCATAGCCCAAATCCAGCGCATGTTCCGCATCGATAAAGGCGGCGGTGCCGCCGGCCTTCTGCGCCTCTGCAATGACGTGGAGGGTCAAGGTCGTCTTGCCCGAAGACTCGGGACCGAAAATCTCGATCACCCGGCCGCGGGGAAGCCCGCCGACGCCCAGGGCAATATCGAGCCCGAGCGATCCGGTCGAAATCGCCGGAATATCCACCGGGGCATCGGCCCCCCCCAGCTTCATAATGGCCCCCTTCCCATATTGTTTCTCAATTTGGGACAGGGCCAGATCCAGCGCGCGCTTCTTATCGTCTTTTTCAGCCATAGGTGCTCCTCTTGTGTATGGAGAGATCGGGAGATTATACCCAAATTAAGCGAGAGAAACCTAGCGGAGAATCGCCGGATAATACGGGGCAAATAGGGGGTAACTCCGCATGTTCACGCGATTTCCTTGACGGACAACAGGGATCGAGCTACAGATACACCATGCCTTCAGCGCTCGTACCCGATACCACCAGCCAGAAACCGACGGTCCTGATCATCGACGATGAGGCAGCCCCCCGCGCGGCCCTCACCCAGATCCTCAAGCAAGACTTCCATATCCTGACGGCGGAAAACGCTCATGCAGCCCTGGCAGTCCTCAACGGCCATGGCGTCGACCTTGTCACGCTAGACCTGAAACTGCCAGACCGTTCCGGATCGGATCTCTTGACCGACATCAAACGCGCCCATGCCGAAATCGAAGTCATCATGGTCACGGCCTATGGCTCGCTCCAAACCGCGATGGACTGCATCAGGCACGGGGCGGCAGGCTTCCTCCTGAAACCGTTCAATGCGTCAGAGCTGCTGGCCATTTCCTTGCAAACCGCGCAAAAGAAACAACGGCTCGACCAATTACGCCCGATCCTGGCCAACTCGACGGCACTCTGGGGCCCGGAGCCTGCCTGCACAAAGGCCTGGGAATCCCTCGTCGCCGACTACGCGTCCAGAAACCGCAAGGGCTCGCCCTCTGCGTCGCAGAGCGAGGAAACATCACCCCTAGTCCCTCTGATCTCCGACCTCTTAGAAGCCAAGGACCGCCACCTCCTCAATCATGGAAGCCGCGTCAGTTTCTATTCGACCCTGGTAGCCAATCGGCTCAGCCTCCCCCTCGCCGAACAACAGTCGCTCGCGCTCGGCGCGCTCGTACATGATCTGGATTTGCTCAGCACCCAAAACCGTCACGCGCTGAACGGGGAATCCGACCAGCAGACCCATCGTCCTGACATCGGCGCACGAATGGGCCGAGCCATGGGCCTCTCCGCCGATGCCGTGCAGATCATCGCCCTCCATCACGAACGATGGGACGGCACAGGCTTCCCCTTTGGCTTACAAGAAGAACGCACGCCGTTACTCGCCCGTATTGTCGGCATCGCCCAAGCATTCGACGACCTGACCGCCGAAAAGCCGGAACGAACAGCCCTCCCCGTCGACGAAGCCCTGGAACAGATCGAGCAGCAAGCAGGCACAGCCTTCGATCCGACGCTGACCGAACTCTTCTGCCGCATCATGCGCGAGCAGCCTCCTCAAAGCTGACAGGGGACTCCGTCCCGCGCGTTAAGCCGGACAGCCAGAGCAACAACCATCCAGAACCGGCACCTCACCCGATGAGGTTGCAGCCGGTTCGCTGCCGTTCCTGCGTCCCTTGCCACCCAGCCATCCTCCTCTATACTTAACAGGCATGGACAACCGCCCCGAAGGAGACTTGAGATGGCCAAGATCGACGATTTCTTTAAAATGATGGGTGAGCACGGCGCCTCCGACTTGCACCTGATCGCAGGCCAGCAGCCCATCATGCGGATCAACGGTGAATTGGAGCGGGTCGAGGGGCAAGGCCTGCTCGTCCAGGCCGAACTCAAGCAGCTGCTCTACGAGATCACGCCTCCCGCCAAAAAAGAGCATTTTGAACTGACCGGCGATGTCGACTTCGGCTATGAGATTTCCGGCTTCGCCAGATTTCGCGCCAACCTCTTCAATCAGAAATACGGCTGCGGAGCGGTATTCCGAAAAATCCCCAACAAAGTGCTGTCGGCTGAAGAATTAGGACTGCCTCCGATCCTGACCAAATCAGCCATGCTGAAAAAAGGCCTGGTCCTGGTCACCGGCCCCACCGGAAGCGGCAAGTCGACCACCTTGGCTGCCATCATCGACTACGCCAACAAAAACAGGAAAGACCATATCCTGACCGTCGAAGATCCCATCGAGTTCGTGCACCAAAGCCAGGGCTGCATCGTCAACCACCGGGAAGTCGGCATCCATACGCAATCGTTCGGAGCCGCCCTGCGTGGCGCCTTGCGGGAAGATCCGGACATTATTCTGGTAGGTGAAATGCGCGACCTCGAAACGATCCGGCTGGCCGTGGAAGCGGCTGCGACCGGGCACCTCGTATTCGGGACCTTGCATACCGAGAACGCCGCTAAAACGGTCGACCGGGTCGTCGAAGTATTTCCTCATGGAGAGCAGGCGCAAATCAGAAATACGCTATCGACGGCGCTCCGGCTTGTCGTCGCGCAGAATCTATTCAAACGCATCGATCAAAAGGGCCGCTGCGCAGCCCTCGAAATTCTGGTCTGTACGGCGGCCGTATCCAACCTCATTCGCGATTCGAAAACGGTTCAAATCGCATCGATCATGCAGACGGGCAAAGCGCTCGGCATGCAAACGCTGGACGATGCGATTCAGGAGCTCTTGAATAAAAAGTGGATCGCGCCGGAAGAAGCCTACGAGAAGTCGATCGACAAGAGCCGCTTCGCCAAGTTACTCAGCACACCGCCCGACGCCCTCCAATGATCAGCCCCCCGCCTGAGAGGGGCTGAGACCGATGGCGGACAAGGCCATCCACACAGAATGATCCATTCTTGTTATGCTGCAAGGCAGCGGCCAGGTCTCAGCCCTGGCCGCTGCCTTCGTGACCTGTGACGGACAATGAAAATTTACGCACACAACGACCCGGACTCCTTGCGTACTCGATCTCACCCCTGGATCGACAGCGACTCAAACCCCGCCCATCGGTATTACGATTTTTGCGCAAGCCCGGAACTCATCCGGTCGTCGCTTGAAGATATGCGGGAGTGGAACAGCTACCCCGCGACCGAGACCTTCTATCGGCTTCTGGAATGGCTCAATGGCGCAGGATCGGTCTTTGAGTCCAATGACTCGGCCTTTAGCGGCGCGGCGGCCAACACCAGCAATCAATCCTCCCAGCGCCTGCAATGTTCCGGTCGTCTGATGATTCTCTACCGTGACCTGACAGTGAATACAGCGTCGGCACAGATCGGCTGGTTGACCAACGCCGCAGCCCATGCCTTGGGACAAATCGATCCGGAGTTCGAATCGGGCGCTATCGGCGCCACGATCCTACCGGTCCGATTCATCACCCTGCCTGGGCCGGCGGCCCTGCAAGAGGGCCAGCAGCTGATGTTGTCGTTTTGGGCTTGGGGAGAAAACGAGCGGGAGGTAATGGCAAACCTGGATCGCACCTTTACGAATATCACGGCTGTCCTTCGAAGACTATCCGATGAGATCCGCCACCCATCGCCCGCTCCCCTATCGAACGATTAACCCCGCAGCCGCACGTCCCACAATTTCGTATAGACCGAGCCGGTTGGGTTCAATTCACTCCGCATCAAAACCACCCGATCCACGGCCAGCTGGCCCAATGACAGAGGCAGATCCAACAGACCGCTCTTGGCAAGCACAAGTCCAACCTGCCGCTCCCCCATCTTAATTCTGGCCAAGGTCAGATGAGGACTGAAGGGTCTCGACTCGCGAAGAAAGCTTAACCCTTCGCAAGCCTGTTCAATCGCACCATGAATCTCAGCCACTCGCTGTGCCTCTACGCCTTGCTCCCACTGCTCGGACGGCCCGACCCATAACACGCGCGGACTATCCGGACGAGGGAAGACACCAAGCCGCTCAAGCGGCACCATCACGGGACCCAAACTGCCTATCGCCTGCTCAATCGCGATACCTAGCGGATCCACCATCTGCTCATCCATGTCGCCAAGAAACTTGAGCGTAAGATGGATCGAGGCAGACTGCGCCCAGGAGATGCGCGCGCCTCGCGTCAGCTCCGGCTCAATTCGACGTTTCAATTCCTGTTGGAGAATGGCTAGTTCGGCCAGGAGGCCGTGAGACAATTCGACAGCCAGGAAGGCCCGGATCACGTCCGCTCCCGATCGAGCAGCCAGCGGCGCAGGAGATCCAGGGCTGCTTGCGAGGACCGTTGCTTGATAACAGTCCGATCGCCGTGGAATCGAAACTCTTTCGTGATCGGCTGGCCGGTTCCCCCATCCAACCCGATATAGACCAGCCCGACCGGCTTGGTCTCGGTCCCGCCGCCCGGCCCGGCAATGCCGGTGACGCTGAGTCCCACCGATACCTTGGCTCGCTCACGAATGCCGCAGGCCATCGCCGCTGCGACCTCTTTGCTCACTGCGCCCTTCTGGGCGATGAGATCCGCCGGCACACCCAGCAGCTCCGTCTTCGCCCGATTGCTGTAACAGACGACGCCACGGTCCAGATAAGCGGAGGAACCAGCGACTTGCGTGAGGCGATGGCCGATCAAGCCGCCAGTACAGGATTCCGCCAGCGCGATAGTCAGCCCTCGTTTTGCCAGTTCCCGCCCGACGACTTCTTCCATCTGGTCGCGACCCTCGGCGAAAATCCACTCGCTAAGCCGTGAGCGGACTCCCTCTGCCAGCTTCGGTAGCAGATCACGATGCTTCCCCCGAGCCGGTTGGCTCCCCTTCGTCGTCAGCGAAACGAGCACCGCCAAGGGCGAGACGAGCAGTCCCAAATCGACCGGCGCGCCCTTCGGAACGAGGCCTCGTAACTTGGCATCCACATCCGCCTCCGCCAGGCCGAACGTATGAAACAGCTGACGAACGATCGGCGATCGTGGAGGCAAGCCGGACGATGCCACGGTAGCGCGCAACAGAGGCAAGACCTCCTGCAACATCATCGCTTCCATTTCCCTCGGCACGCCCGGCAAGGAAACAATCACGGCTTTCTTCCAGGTCAGGCAAAATCCCGGCGCAGAGCCGACCGGATTATTCAGCACGGTGGCGCCGGAGGGAATCAAGGCCTGACGCAACTGCGCGACATTCGCGGTGCGGCCCCATTGCGCGAGCCGGGCCGTCATCCCTTCCAGCGCTTCCTTGCGCCGACCGAGCCTGTGCCCCGTTGCGGCAGCCACCGCCTCTCTCGTGCAATCGTCCACCGTCGGGCCAAGCCCGCCTGTCATGATGATCACCGTAGCCCGCTTCGCGGCTGTGTGAATGGCCGTAACGATATCCTGCTTCTCATCCCCGACGACCGACTTAAACCGCACGGCGATCCCGAGCTTGCCGAGTTCGTCTGCGAGGAAAATAGAATTGGAATCGGACCGGCCCCCGATCAAGAGCTCGGTGCCGATCGCGATAACTTCTGCATCCTGGTTCATCTGGTCTCTCTGGTCTATCTTGTTCGTCTGGTCTATCTCGTCTATCTGGTTGGTCTTGTTAGACCAGAAAGACCAGAGAGACCAGATGAACAAGACATGCTGACAAGATTTTCAAATATCCCGCTAATGAATGGCGGAAAAATCTACAACAAAGCTCGACTCTCCTCCGTTCGCCGGAAACACTGTGATCGTCGTCTTGGCCTTCGGGTCGAAGTCCGCATAGTTGAATGACGCAATGACCTTCGCCATGAATCGCGGGCTCTCGGGCCAGGCAGCGCTCCGGTTGGCAAATCCATCGAAGCGGACGGTCACCGGCTTAATGCTCTTCCCTGCCTGATCGAATACCATGTAACTATCCACCGCAAAGTTGGGCACATTCCCGAAGATGACGGTGCTGACCAACATCGTCTGACCTTCCAGCACCTGCGTTACCTCGGCCTCGCTCGGCTGGAGTCCCCGCAGGGCCATATGCGTCGCCATGACCGACAGGCCTCCAAGCTTCGTGATCAAGAATCCGCCGGGATGGAGTCCGTCGGTCGCGCCGAATCGCACATAAAAGGTATCGGGAGGGTTCCGCTTCTGCGCCGCTTCTTTCCCCTGATCGAGGGCAGCCTGAATCTGTTCCGCGGTAGGATGGACATCGATCGCACGGGCCGACAGAGGCAGGAGCCAACTCCACGTAACCACGCTCCCGAACAGCACAATGTTCCTCAAGCCATGGACCAATGCACACAACATGGCATGCCAGTACCAGATCACTTTTCACCTGTCAACGAACGGCCCCGGCGTGCTTCAGCCGGTTGACAATGGCGAAGGCGAAGTGATAAACAACCGAGCCGCTACTTAGCGTGCCTTTTCAAGAATTTATACGGAGGATCTCGATGTCAACCCCTGAACAAACCCCAGCAACCCAAGCGCCAGTCCCGGCGCCGAAACGTCAATATGTGAACTTCGCTTTCTATAAGATCGATCCGGCTTGGCGGCGCCTTCCCGAAAGCGAACGCACCAAAGGCAAGCAGGAATTCCTGAACGCGGTCGAAGAATATGCCGGCCGGGTGCTCGTGGTGGCCTATTCCTCCATCGGGATCAGAGGCGATTGCGACATCATGCTCTGGCGGATCAGCTACGAGCTGGAACTCTTCCAGGACATGACCACCAAGA
Source organism: Nitrospira lenta (assembly GCA_945905765.1). Taxonomy (GTDB): domain Bacteria; phylum Nitrospirota; class Nitrospiria; order Nitrospirales; family Nitrospiraceae; genus Palsa-1315. The sequence continues at coordinate 5,886 of CAMDPZ010000024.1, read as the reverse complement.
TCCTGGCCTCAGGCTTGGGCCAGTACCTGACCACGCCCTACTCCTATCTTGCGATCACCAAACGCTCCGTCTACGTGGATCACCATACCCACGAAAATCAAGAGAGCAAGCGGTTGACCGTCGTGCCGGGAAAAGCCAAATACATTTTCGTCTACCCGTTCCTGAAGACGCGCGAATGGTTCCTCCTCACCAAGGCGGCGCGGCAGGGCATGATGGACGAGCATATCGAAGTCGGCCATCGCTTCCCCTCGGTGAAGCTGAACACGACCTACTCGTTCGGGTTGGATGACCAGGAATGGGTCGTGGCGTTTGAGAGCGATAAGCCGGAAGACTTCCTGGACCTCGTGATGGCGCTCCGCGAAACCGAAGGCTCACGCTACACGCTGCGCGACACGCCGATTTTCACCTGCATTCGCAAGACGCTCAAGGAAACCCTCGACACCCTCGGCGGCTAACGCCACAAGAAGCGACGCATCGAGCACGGCCTTCGGTCTCATGATCGAAGGCCGTTTCTTTTGAAAGAATATCCAGGCAGGATACTCAAAAAGGCCTTCAGCAAGGCCGCAGCCGACGAACGCACCGGAGCCGTACCCTCAGGGGTACGTTGAGGATGCGTTCAAGGCGAGAACGAAGCTGGAAGCCTTTTTCAGCATCCTGCCAAAGGATTCGCCGCTTTGACAGCCGAATCGCCCGTATGATACCTCTAGAAGCTGAGGGGCGGACATTAAGAACCAGGCGCCTCGACATGAGCTATGGCTGACAATAATGCACTCTACGCGATCCGCTTTCCCGACGGATCGTTGAGCCTATACATCGACGAAGACTACGCGATTGAACGAGGGGTCGATCCTGCCACCCTCACACGCGTGGAAATCCCACGGGACATGTTCGTCAGCGGGACCATTCAAGAGATTCGCGAATATGTCGCCCTCTATCTGGAATCGCGCCATTCCGGCACCGCATAGGGGCTCCAAATGACCACCATCGCTTCCCCCACCTCCATCCTGACCGCTGACATGATCCGATCCGTTATCGATGCCATGCCGATGCAAGGCAGGATCATGTTGCGCCTGATCCTGCTCCAGCACTTCGACGTGACGGACGAGGAAATCCTCTACATGGTGGCAGACCAACCGGATCCCCGCTGCGTCACCGGCACTAAGCGCATCCACGGCATCATGACCAAAGAATCGATCAAGGCCGTCACGGACCGGCGCGATCAATACCGCCGCCAGGTGCGACTCAAGCGGGAGCGGACCTGGCTGCAATGCGAATCGCTGCAGCGGCTCCTGCGCCTGCGTGAAGGGCTCGCCGAGCGGGCCCGCATCCTCCTGACCGAGCGTTTCGCCCTCTCGCCAGAAACCCTCGACGCCTTAGAGGCCTCCGCCAGAACCGTGCTGCCCAGGCCGGCCATCCGCCTGCTGGAGCAACGGTGGGAAGACAACGAGATCACGGCCGAAGACTATCAGCAGCAACGGCTCAGCATCGAATACCAAACCCAACTCCGCATGGCCGAGAAATATCGCAAACGGCTCAACCTGGCGGAACGGGAGCGGCAGACCGCAATCTATGCGCCGCTGCAAGACCACGAAATCGGACATGTGTGGGGCATCCCCGCCGGCAGTCTGGCCGCGCGGAAAGTCAAATACCTCACGCAATATCTGCAGGCGCTTCAGGCGAAGTTACAGGCCAGCTCACCAGGCCTCGCCGCCTCGACCGCGCCCTTGGACTTGTGGAAGGAAACCTTCGCGGTACTCGCGGAGCAACCGGTCGAACGATCGCTGTCGACCTACGACGGGCTCGAAAAAACTGAGTCCGCGCTCATCGATAAGCTCACCTTGATGGTCTGGGGCAGCCTGGCAGAGGAAAGCGAGGTCAAATTCTGGACCTCGCTCGTCTTCGGCGCCAGCTCCAATGCCATGCATTCAGAAATCACCAGAAACCTATTCGGGCTGCAGCGGCTCACCGCCATCCTCAACGACATGGATACCTCGGTCGAGGCCTTGGATGAAGAATTACTGAAGAGGACTGCGCCGAGACAGAAACTTGAAGCAGGCGCGCTGGACGGTCCGGCAGAGCCGGCGGTGAAGGAATTGAGCGAAATGCAGGCGCAAATCCTCAACAGCATGAGAGGGGAAGACGCGACTGGCAGAGCCTCAGACAAGTGGTAGAACTGCTGACCTGATTGCGCTTTGCTCCCGGTGAGGTATAATAGGCCCACATCATGGCAGACCTATCGAACATACAGCCACCCATTCGACGGTACCAACTCTCACGTCTCCTGATCCTTGCCCTGCCCCTCTTCGTCCTCAGCTTGCTACCGGTCTCCGCTCACGCGTCCGGGCTCTTGGAGATCACCGAGCTCCTCTCCCACCCGGAGCAATACGACCGCCAGGAAGTGGTCGTGACAGGCCAAGTCACCAACGTCCAACTCGCGACGAACCGGCAAGGCCAGCCTGCCTATGGATTTTTGTTGAAAGATTCAGCCGGCACGCTGAAAGTCATCAGCCTCGGGCAGGTGGAAGTCCGGGAAGGCGACCAGGTCATCGTGGAAGGCATCTTCGCGCGCCTTCGCCAGGCAGGACGGACGATCATCTACAACGAAATCAAAGCCCTCTCAATCAAGCCTCTGAACCGGCTCAACCCGGACCTCGTCGGATAACCCCTGCTCTGTGCCCGTCGTTCGTCTCTCGTCTAAAGAAAAGAGCATATAGCGTATCGCCAATAGCATATGGTCTGAAATCAAACAGGATGTCTTCGCTCCAGCTATACGCCATTCGCCATACGCTCTTATCCACGCGAGATGCGTTTCACGATCATCCGGCTAGGCGCATTCCTCGTGAATGAGGGGCGGACCCGCCATCGTATCCCGCACGACGTGCAGCAAGCCCTTCATCGCGAAGGGCTTCGCCAGAAACGGAATCCTGTCGAGCCGGAAGGGTATCGTGCCAAGCTTCATCCCCTGCGCGGCAATCTCAGTAGGCGACGCAGCCGACATACAGATGACGCGAATGGCCGGGCGCATCTCCACGACACGGACGAGCAGCTGATGGCCATGGACACAGGGAAATTCACTCTCCGTATCGGCCAATCGAAAATCCGGGCGAGGCAAAAAAAGATCGAACAGGAGCAGATGAATGTCGTCGGCATATTCGGCGCAGATCTTCAAAGCTTCGGCGCTGCCGGACGCATCCAGCACATGAAAGCCTTCCGACATCAGCGCCTTGCGGCAGATCAATACCGTTGACGGATCGTCATCGACGATCAACACGGTCTGCGAAAGAGCCATGCATCACCTACCAAGAAAAGCCATCATGTCGCACTGCAAGCCTCTACTCAAGGCACGGGTGCGCTATTTCTGCCTTCTCCTCTATCGGCGCGCCAGAGAATAGACTTGAGCAAGGGGGCTTTTCAACGGCGAGGGGGAAACTTCAACAACCAGCGAAGCAACGCATCTTGCATGCGATGAGGCAGGAGCCTGGCCAGGAGCGCGCGGAACTTGGCATCGGAACCGACGAGGTAATGGGTCTTGGGGCGCCGGGCCGTTAAGGCATGCTCCACGGCCTGAGCCACGGCATCGGTAGAAATCGCCCGTCGCGCGGCCTCCTCGATCGCCCGGCGAACGCAGACGAGATGTTCGGCATAGAGCGGCAACGATTCATGTTCTGTCGTCGCCTGGAGCAGATCGGCGGCCTTGGTCGATTTCTCCCAAATCGGCGTGGCAATCGCGCCTGGCTCTACGATCGACACCTCGATCCCCCAGGTATCCAGCTCCAGGCGCAGCGCCGTCGTCATCGCCTCCAGCGCGAACTTGGACATCGAATAGGGACCGAGAAACGGCATGGTCGCCCGTCCCGCGATCGACCCCATATTCACAATACGCCCTCTCCCCATGCGCAAGAGAGGCAAGAAGGCCTGCGTAACCGCCACCGCTCCGATCACGTTCACCTCAAACTGCTTCCGCAACTCGGCGATCGGCAAGACTTCCAAAGGGCCGGCCACGGCGATGCCGGCATTATTCACCAGCCCGGCTATCCCCTCGTCCCCCACGGCCTCCTTGACCAGGGCAGCGGCCTGTGCGATCGAGACCTCATCCGTCACATCGAGCAGCACCGGCAACAACCGCTGCCCCCCCCGAGCTTTGAGCGCTGCTCCGTCCTCTTGCCTCCGTACCCCGGCAAACACCCGGAACCCCATGGCATCGAGATGCAGGGCGCAAGCTGCTCCGATCCCGGTTGACGCTCCGGTAATGACCACACTTTGGAGTAGCAAGGCAGACGACATAGACACGTCAATTCACCCAATTCACTGCCACGATTTGCACGAACAGCATATTTAGATATACAAGGATTGTCAATTAGTTATGACTAGAACCTCTAGCTTGCAACAATCTTTAAATGGACAGATCAGACAGACGAGGGCACGATGAAAATGGATTGACCGAAAGGCTATTTGGCCTGGCTGTAGCGCAAGCGGGTACCGTGGAGCAGGGAGAGCTCAATCTCACCGGCAGTCAGTTCATCCGGAAAGTAAACCCCTGAAATCTTCGCAGCATTGATGCTGGCGCCTTCCAGTCTGGCCTTTCGAAAATCCAGACCGCGCAGATCGGTTTGACGCAAATAACATCCGCTCAAGTCGAGCCCTTCCACATTCAGCCCCCGGAGATCCAGATTGCGCAAATCGCAATTGCATAAGTCCACCTGATCGCCCGCCGCCCTCTTGGCATTGAACTCGGTGATGCAACCCTCACGCAACAGAAGATACATCGGATCCTTCGTGATCCGCAGAGCCGGATGAATGGGAGGGGGCGTATCCATATGAATTGACCTACCTGGTTCGCTATGACTGCTATCGGAATATTCCGGTCAAACTTGAGAGCCCGTCACCCGAGGGGAACTGTCAGCCGGACCTCGTTACCCCGGTCATTGTACGAAAGGTCTGGAAAGAACGACCGCACGAGAAAGACGCCCCGCCCACTGGCATCGCCCGTCGGGCACGCCTCCAACCCGGCATTCGCCCGAGGCTTCCAATTGAACCCCTGCCCTTCGTCGGCAATCTGGTACGTCAAAATCTGTTGCTTCTTGTCGTAAATGGCCCGAATCGTGACCCGGCGGTCCCGGAATCTGGCATCCTGCGCCCGCTCCTGAATCAGCTCATCGTACTGGTCGTTTGCGATCGCCTCGATCTTGTCACGGTAGCGAAGCTCGAGGCAGCCATGCTCGACCGCGTTCATGATGAGCTCTTGCAAGGCGGACCGGAGATGGAGCTGCCGCGCCTCAGCCAGCCCCATGGCCGTCCCCTGGATGAGCCAGGCCACGGTGCTTTCAACCGTGCCCGGATCGGGAACCATCACCAAATGGTACTCCAGCCGCTCAATGCCAGCCGCATCGTCCACCGTGGTCGGCAGGCGATGGATCGCCCGCTGCAGGACATGCGCGAGGACTTCTCCGTCAATCGGCTGCGGCACATAATCGAGCGCCCCGGCGCGCAAACCTTCCATCGTCGCCTCCACATGGTCAGCGCCGGTCAAAAGCACGACCGGACAGGTCGGACGCCGCTCATGAATCTGCCTCACCAGCACGATTCCGTCCTGCTCCGGCAAGAAGACATCCACGAACACGATATCCGGCTGCGTCATCTCGAAAGTGGATAATCCCAGCGCGGGCGTCGACGCGGAAATGACCGAATGGCCCCGCTCGCTCGCATGCTCAAGGATCATAGAATGCGTCGCAGGATCGCCGGCCACGACGAGCAAGGTGCGAGCCTCAGTCCGTGAACGGGGCATGGCGATCATGATGGCAACCCTCCGGCAATCAATTCCTGAAGCGCGGCATGCACCTCGGCCAAGAGCCGGTCGATCTCGGCGCAGACCGCTGCCGCTTCCAC